>NZ_JAZAQF010000001.1:174454-222050 GCF_043235035.1 Limnothrix redekei LRLZ20PSL1
ATTGGGCAGCGACTCAAAACAACCTGGGACTGGCCTACAACGATCGCATCCGAGGGGAGCGGGCAGACAATCTGGAGCGGGCAATCACCGCCTACGAACGGGCGCTGGAAGTCAGAACCCGCGATGCGTTTCCTGAACAATGGGCAATGACCCAAAACAACTTGGCAACTGCTTACGGCTCTCGTATCCGAGGGGAGCGGGCGGACAACCTGGAGCAGGCGATCGCTGCCTCCGGATGGGCACTGGAAGTCTATACTCGCGATGCCTTTCCTGAACAATGGGCAACGACCCAAAACAACCTGGCAATTGTTTACAGCAATCGCATCCGGGGGGAGCGGGCGGACAATCTGGAGCGGGCAATCACCGCCTACGAACGGGCGCTGGAAGTCAGAACCCGCGATGCGTTTCCTGAACAATGGGCAATGACCCAAAACAACTTGGCAACTGCTTACGGCTCTCGTATCCGAGGGGAGCGGGCGGACAACCTGGAACTAGCGATCGCCGCCTACGAACGAGCGCTGGAAGTCAGAACCCGCGATGCCTTTCCTGAAAATTGGGCAGCAACCCAAAACAACTTGGCAACTGCTTACCGCGATCGCATCCGAGGGGAGCGGTCGGACAACCTGGAGCGGGCAATCACCGCCTACGAACGGGCGCTGGAAGTCAGAACCCGCGATGCTTTTCCTGAAGATTGGGCAGCGACCCAAAACAACCTGGGAAATGCTTACCGTGATCGCATCCGAGGGGAGCGGGCGGACAACCTGGAGCTAGCAATCGCCGCCTACGAACGGGCACTGGAAGTCTATACCCGCGATGCCTTTCCTCAAGATTGGGCAACGACCCAAAACAACCTGGGAAATGCTTACCGCGATCGCATCCGAGGGGAGCGGTCGGACAACCTGGAGCTAGCGATCTCCTCCTACGAACGGGCGCTGGAAGTCTATACCCGCGATGCCTTTCCTCAAGATTGGGCAACGACCCAAAACAACCTGGGAAATGCTTACCGCGATCGCATCCGAGGGGAGCGTGCTGACAACCTGGAGCTAGCGATCGCCGCCTACGAACGGGCACTGGAAGTCTTGACCCGCGATGCCTTTCCTCAAGATTGGGCAACGACCCAAAACAACCTGGGAAATGCTTACAGCAATCGCATCCGAGGGGAGCGCGCCGACAACCTGGAACTAGCGATCTCCGCCTACGAACGGGCACTGGAAGTCAGAACCCGCGAGGCATTTCCTCAAGATTGGGCTATGACCCAAAACAACCTGGCAACTGCTTACCGAGATCGCATCCGAGGGGAGCGTGCTGACAACCTGGAGCTAGCGATCGCCGCCTACGAACGGGCGCTGGAAGTCTATACCCGCGAGGCATTTCCTAAAGAATGTCGTTTGACTTCTCGATCGCTCGGTAATCTTCAAAGTGAGTTGCAAAACTGGGATGCTGCGATCTCAGCCTATGGGCAAGCCCTGGGTGCTGCGGAAGATCTATACCAAGCCTGCACCCTGCTCGACAGCCAAGCCGGTGAACTCAAAGCAACCGCCGACCTGCCCCGCCGTGCGGCCTATGCCTACGCCAAAGCCGGTCAACTCGCCAAGGCACTCGAAACGATCGAACGGGGCCGCGCCCGGGGCCTCAGCGAACGACTCCAACGCGATCGCGCTGACCTCGCACAACTCCAACAACAGCGCCCCGACCTATTCGATCGCTATCGCGACATCACCAACCAACTGCAAAACCTGGAAAGCCTCCAACGCGAACAGCAAGTCCGCGATCGCCAAGCCATCACCCCCGAACAACACCGCAACGAAGCCCAAAGACTCCGCCAGGACTTGACCGAGGCGATCGCCCAAATTCGCCAAGTTCCCGGCTATGAAACCTTCCTGCAAGCACCCAGCCTCACCGAAATTCAACAAAACCTCAGCACCGAAGCACCCACCGTCTACCTGATTCCCACCCCCAACGGCAGCCTCGCCCTAATCGCCACTCCCCAGGCGATCGACCCCCTGTGGCTCGATGCGTTCCCCGAAGCCACCCTCACCGACTTGGTGCAAACCTGGCTCAACGCCTCCCAAAATCAACGCAACGACTTCCCCGGCTGGCTGGAGGCGATCGACCAGGGAACCCGCCAACTGTGGGACAACCTGATGGCTCCCCTAATCGATCGCCTCAAACAGCACAACCACACCCAAGCAATCCTGATTCCCACCGGCTTGCTCGGGTTGTTGCCCCTCCATGCCGCCTGGACACCCGACCCCAACCGCCCCACCGGCCGCCGCTATGCCCTCGATGAGCTGACCTTCACCTACACCCCCAACGCCCAATCCCTTGTGGCCGCCCGCGCGATCGCCCAGCGATTCCCCGACAGCCACCTCGATTCAATCCTGGCGATCGACAATCCCCGCCAAGATCTCCCCAGCTCCGAACGGGAAGTCCTGGCCGCCGTCAAAACCTTCCCCCGCCCCACCGTCCTACGGCACGAAAAAGCCACTACCGCCACCGTCGCTGCCAACCTGGGTCAACAGGCGATCGTCCATTTCTCCTGCCACGGAACCGCCAACTTCAACGAACCCCTCAACAGCGGACTGCTGATGAACGATGACCTGCTGACCCTGCGCGAGCTGTTTAACCTCAAGCTCACCGAAGGCGATAAACACGGCATCCGGCTAGCCGTCCTTTCCGCCTGCGAAACAGGCCTCCCCGGCCTGGACTTAGCCGACGAGGCGATCGGCTTGCCCGTCGGATTGTTGCAAGCAGGCGTGGCCGGGGCGATCGCCTCCCTCTGGGCCGTGAGCGACCTCAGCACCGCGATCTTGCTCACCAAGTTCTACGACCTCTGGCGCAACCACCACCTCACTCCACCCGACGCTCTCCACCAAGCCCAACAATGGTTCCGCGACACCAAACGCAGCGCCATCTCTCAAGAAACAGGCCTAACCCCCGCAGGAAACAAAGACCATCCTTACCATTGGGCAGGCTTCAGCTACACCGGCTTATAATTTGAAGCATCACCCAGACCATCATTTGAGAGTCTTTTGCGTGGTTAATTCAGATGATTCGCTCAATTCATCTACCAGAAAGCTGTGCATTCTCCGATTACTTTAAACTCAACGCCTATCCTGAAGAAATTCTGAATTACTTCGGATATCAGTTTGAGAAAAGAGAACTGGAATTGCCGACAAGTAATCAAATTAATCTAGATCCAGAGTCAATCAAGAATCACATCAAGAAAACATTGCCACTGATTTCAACCGACAATGAAATAGCCCGGCGTGAGTTCTTGATTTCTCCGATCTTGCTGGAATTAGCCATCAGCACCCACAGCCAAATTCGAGTCAATTACACTGTGGATGTTAGCCCACAGCTTCGTGGCTCAATTGACTATCTCTTGCAGTCAACAGATCAACTACTGGTGGTTGAAGCTAAGGATGAGAATCTTGAGCGAGGATTTAAGCAACTGGCTGTTGAACTCATCGCAATTCATGAAGAAACTCAGCGGGAAAGTAGAACCGCCAACAACTTCAGCAATGAGCTATGGGGAGCCGTTTCCATAGGGCGAGTCTGGCAGTTTTCTGTTTTGAATGCCCAGCAGAAAACAGTGACGCAAGATCTGAATATGTATCGTGTTCCTAATGATTTGGATGAGCTACTGCGGGCTTTAGTCGGAATTCTGGTGAAATCCTGACACTCCCAATATCAGTCAATATTTTTCTCAAGCAACTTTAGTCATGAGCTACGACCAGCTTTTAATTCGACACCTGCGAGCCAATCTCAATGATTTTTGTCAAACATGCGCGGTCTCAGATTCTGAGTCGGCAGATATTCATCGGAAATTATCGGAAACTCTGGAATCACTCCCAGCCAATCTAGCTACTGCCGATCAATTACAACTTTTGCAAGCTAGTGAGGCGATCGAGGAAATTCTAGAAGCCCAAGCAACTACAAAAACTTGGCTCAAGCAATTTCAAGTTCAATCAGATCAAGTTGACCCAAGAAGCTATGACGGACTAGCAGGCGATCGAATGAGCATTGCCTTCTACGAATATTTCTGCAAGAAATGCGGCCACAGCATTGCAGAGGAAGATGTTGATGCAGACTTGCTGGGACAACAGCTCACCTGCCCCCATGATCAAGAGAAACTCACTCTTCGTTTACAGAAGCAGCCATGATTGCCAAGGTTCTCGAAGGAGCAGGCGGTAAAGTTGCCGAAGAATGGCTGCCTAGATTGCTCACTTCTTCAATTATCTTTTGGGCAGGTGGCTTGGCTGCTGCCATTTTCCGCTTTGGCTGGCGGTCTGTACTGGATGCCCTGAATGGCCAATCGGAAGCGATTCAAATTGCTTTTTTAATTGTTGTGTTAGCCGGTGCGATTGCATCTTCGATGGTAGTCGAACGGTTTCAGCTCGCCGCGTTGCGTGGACTAGAAGGCTATTGGCCTTCAGTGTTTAGGCATCAACGGAGACAGTTGGTTGCCAAGCAGATAGCAAGTCGCAAGAAAATCTATCAGCAGTGGAGCAAGGTTGCCAAGGCCTACAAGCAGCAACCCAATTCAGAATTACACAGCCAGTATATTCAGCTTCAAGATCGCTTAGAAGAGTTTCCTAAAAGCGATTTGATGCCGACCCGATTTGGGAATATTTTGCGGGCGGCGGAGTTGCGATCGCTCGATAAATATGGGTTGGATGCGGTGATTTGTTGGCCGCGATTGTGGCTGTTGCTGCCCGAGTCAGCCAAAGCAGATTTACAGGCCGCGCGGGCCGAGCTGAATGCCATGGCTCGGTTGTGGATTTGGAGCTGGTTATTTTTTATTTGGGCGTTTTGGGCTTGGTGGGCAGCACTAATCGCCCTGTTCTCAATTTGCTTTGCCTATCACTGGGCGATCGCAGCGGCCAAAACCTATGGCGACTTGATCGAAGCGAGTTTTGATCTTTATCGTGGTTTGCTCTACGAGGCTTTGCGATTACCCTTTCCGAAGCAAGCAGACCAAGAACCGGCCGCCGGACGGATGTTAACTCAATATCTTTGGCGTGGTACTTTGCCAGAGTCCTATAAATTTATTGCAACTTCAGAAATTTCCCCAGTAATTGATCAATAGAAATTCGCACATGAAAACTAATTTCATGGCTTTGCTATCTCAGTCGATCGAGCATAGTTGTCTCCCGGATCCCGATCGCAACAAAGGTAGGCAAAAAGCTGGGGCACGATCGCAGACCCGTAATAATTGACGGCGAGGGGGATAATGACCATTCAATCCCCCGATCGCCCCGTATTGCGGCTTCCAAATCTGTCATCGGGCAAGGCTAGGAAGCCTTGGGAAATTCGTATCGCTTCAATTCCGTGGTGGTTTGCAGCGCATTGCTGGCATCCCAAATTTGCCACTTCACTGGCCCAACACGATCGGCATACCACATCACCTTGCGGAATGCTGTTCCCGCTTTTTCTCCCGTAATTTCCACCCGAATTGTATTAAATTTGCCCGCTGGAACCGTGACTTCTTCCGCCGCCGCTGCCTTGTAGGACTCGGAGGCGTTCGCGGTGGCTGCACCCACCTGCTGACCAGTCCAAGACCATTGATCGCCCACCTTCGGTGGATTTTTCAAAATGGGCTTGATTGGATCATTAACCGTTTCGTTGGTCATGCCATTACGAGCCAACACAAACTTAATTTCCTTGACCCAACCTTCTCCCTTGAGATAGAGCAAATTAGACGGCCCAAATCCTAAATCTTGCTCAGTGGTGTAGCGCATTTGCGAGCCGTCGCGATCGGCCCCAATTACCTTGATTAGCAAGTTGCCTGTTGTGCCCTGTGCTGCGTGGGTCGTGGTATATTCCCAACGACCATTCAAGGGAAAGGGGTAATAGTCGGGTGGAGGTGGCGCGGCCCACAGTCCCGTTGCCGTCAGCAGTGCGATCGCCAGTCCCAACATAAACCCAACAACCCAACGGCCGCCCACGAACTCCCCTAGCCGCTGCCAATTCATAGAGCTAGCTTGGCGCTGGGTTTGATGCGGTCTCTGTTGTGCAATCTTGAGCTGGAAAAATATCATTTCAAATCCAGAACAACTACTCCCATTAAGATAGGCATTACCTGCCCGATTGCACAGGAAATATGTTGATCTGTTAAGCGCTAACCCAATCAATAAAAATGAGGAGATTTTTTGTAATCTTTGATGATTTTGATTTTGGAATTTTAAGTTTTCGACTTTAAAAATTTAAGTATTAATGAGACTTTGGTTGCTGAATTTTGGGTTGAATTTTGTTGAATCAAGGGTTTTCAGGATTGAATCAACTGGACTAAATTGGAGGATGCTGGGCAGATCGGCGGCTTCAAGGTTGATGCAACAACCCGCCCCAAAAACCAACAGGAAATGGGTGGGTCGATCGCCCGGATTAACCCACCCGATCGAGCGTTGGAAACCTAGCTCAAGTGCGATCGCACCACGGCGGCCAGGCGATCGGCCCAATGGCGCACCAAATCCGCCTCGGCCGCTTCCACCATCACGCGAATCACCGGCTCCGTGCCCGAAGCCCGCACCAAAATCCGGCCCGCATCGCCCATTTGGGTTTCGGCCTGAGCGATCGCCTCGGCCACGGGGGCGCAATCTTGCCAGCCCAACCGGCGCGCGCGATCCTCAACTCGCACATTTTCCAGCAGTTGTGGATATTTCTGGAAGCTGTCATCCACCCAGACGGCGAGCGATCGCCCGGACTGCTTCACCAGGGCCGCCAGGTGCAGCGCCACCAACGTGCCATCGCCGCTGACGGCGTAGTGACGGCAAAGGATGTGACCCGACTGCTCACCGCCCAGCATGTAGCCGCGATCGAGCATTGCCTTTTGTACGTATTGATCGCCCACGGCCGTGCGGATCAGATTGCCGCCCTGCTTTTGCCAAGCCCGCTCAAAGCCCAGGTTCGCCATCACCGTCGAAACGATCGTTGCTTCCGGCAGCTTGTCGCTCGATCGCAGGGTTTGCCCCCAGAAATAAAGGATGTAGTCGCCATCGACCACGCGCCCTTTACCATCGACCGCCAACACCCGATCAGCATCCCCATCAAAGGCAAAGCCCAGATCCGCTTGATGCTCAATCACCGCTGCTTTCAGGGACTCTAAGTGAGTTGAGCCGCAATTCACATTAATCCGATCGCCGTCCGGTTCCCCGTGCAGGACAATCACCGTTGCGCCCAACTCCTCAAACACTGCCGGGGCCACCTTGGCGCTGGCTCCCCAAGCCGTATCCAACACCACCTTCAAACCCGCCAACGGGCGATCGCCCCAGCCCTCTTGCTCCAGGGTTTGTTCCAGGGACACCGCATAGCCGCGCACCAGCTCGGGCCGGAAATAGCCCCGGCCGCAACCGGTCACGGGTTCCAAACCGGGCAACACGTGGTGACGCAAGGCCGATTCAATTTGTTGTTGGGCTTCCTTGGCCAGCTTGTGCCCATCGGGGCCGAAGAACTTCAAGCCGTTGTCGCCGGGCGGGTTGTGGCTGGCGGAAATCATCGCGCCCCCGATCGCCCCGGTCGCTTCCACCAAATAGGCCACGCAGGGAGTTGGGCAGAGGCCCACATTCCACACCTCCAACCCCGCCGCCGTCAGCCCCGCCGTCAGGGCCGCCGCCAGCATTTCGCTGGAGTTGCGGGAATCTTGGCCCACGACGATCGCCCCTTTGCCCGATCGGGCCGCAAACACACGCCCGGCCCAATAGCCCACATGCAGCGCCAAGCTCGCGGTCAACACCTCGCCCACGCGCCCGCGAATCCCGTCGGTTCCAAACAGGGGCACGCTCTCGGGAATTTCCAGGGGCGACAACCCATGCAGATTCAGATTCAAGCTTGGTTGCTCCAAATCCTGGGGTTTTTGGTTCAACCCAAGTTCGCCCGATTCGCGACCCAACCGAACAGGAGACGTAACCATAATTGCGCTCACTCCACACCAAGGGTTTGTGTTGCTTTCCACACCAAATCGATCTCGCGTCCGCACGATCGACATAGTTCGCAACTCGCCTGAAGGATAGCACGGGCCGATCGAGCGGTTGGATCGCCCCCGATACCATGGCGCTGTTTGGGGGAGTGAGTAAACTTAAGGCAGATGTGAGGCGCGATCGCCCCGGTTTGCCCCAAGCCCGGAGGATTCGATCGCATCCAATCAAAAGCGCATTGGAGTAGGCAGGACGTAGAACTTTTAAATCAGCGAGGGCGGTGGACATGGGCGATCGAGCCATTACCTACGACAGCGACTTCTATGGTTGGGTGCAGCAACAAACGGCGCTGATTCGTCAGGGCCAGTGGAGCGAACTGGACGCGCACAACTTATTGGAGGAGTTGGAAAGCTTGGGGCGATCGGAAAAGCGGGCGTTGATTAGCCAAATTGCGCGGCTCTGTGCCCATTTGCTGAAGTGGCGCTATCAACCGGCCAAGCGCAGTCGATCGTGGGTGTTGAGCATTCGCAGCGCCCGCCAGGAAATTGCGGCGATTTTGCGCGATAACCCCAGTTTGCGAGCCAAGCTGCCGGAAGTATTTGCGGATGGCTACGATCGCGGTCGGTTGATGGCCCTTGAAGAAACGGGCCTGGCCGATCGCGATATTCCCGAGGTTGCGCCCTTTGACTGGCCAACGGCGATCGAACAGGCGATCGATTTTCCTGACAATTCCCCTAACCCATGAGTGATTCCCAACAGCCGATCGAGAACTGGCAAGGGCTGAATTTCAAAGGCAGCCAAAACGACATTCACGATAACCAGTTCGTGAAGCAGCAGGGCATTATTGCCAACGATCAAGCCACGATCAAGATCGGCAAGGTTGAACAGACGATGGGCGATCGCATCGAGCAGAACCACAGTGGTTCGGGCGATAACGTTGCGCGTGATAAGCACGTCCATAACCATATCCACCAGTCATCCCCACTACCGAAACGAACTGGGGATGGGCCGCCAAATAATTTGCCGGGCGCACGCAAGCTATTTTTTGGACGCGATGAAGTGCTGGAGGAATTGCACCAGCGTCTGCAAACGGGCAATCACCAAGTCGCGATCGCCAGTGTGGATGGTATGGGCGGCGTGGGCAAAACCGAACTTGCATTGCAATACGCTTATTGGCAGTTGCACGAAACCTATCGCGGTGGAGCGGTGTGGCTAGCCGGAGAACGGGCGGGGGTTGAGCTGCTGGACTTCGCCCGACCATTTTTCCCGAATCAAAACCTATCGGATTGGGGGGATTTGCCGAAGCAGTTGCGCTATTGCTTTGACCATTGGCCAGCAAAGGAAATGCCACCGGAGTCGGTGTTGTTGATTTTTGATGATGTGACGGACTATCGCACTCAAGTTCACGCAATTTTGCCGCCTGATTCGCGGTTTCGGGTGTTGATCACGACGCGGGCGAAGTTTCAGGGGGTTGAGCGGCTGGAATTGGAGGTTTTGACCCCCGAGGCGGCGCTCCAGTTGCTCACAAGCATTGTCGGAACGGAGCGGATCGCGGCGGAACCTGAGACGGCAGCGGCGCTGTGCAAATGGCTGGGCTATTTGCCGTTGGGGATTGAGTTGGTGGGCTACTACCTGAAGCGCAAGGCGGATCTGTCGCTAGCCACCATGCAGGAGCGGCTGGAGGCAAAACGGTTACAGGCCCCGGCGATCGCCCCCAAAGACCGAGATTTTCCCGAGGGGATGACGGCGCGGCGCGGGGTGGCAGCGGCCTTTGAGTTGAGTTGGCAAGCGTTGGACTCGGAGGCGCAACGGCTGGCGGTGTTGTTGGGTTGTTTTGGGCCGGCTCCGGTGTTGTGGGGCTGGGTGCTGGGTTGTTTGCCCAACGACGACGAGGAGGATCTTGAAGAGGCGCGGGATCAGTTGGTGAAGCTGAGTTTGGTGAAAGCTGAGGACGGGCAATATGATTTGCATCCGCTGATTCGGGAGTTTTTTGCAGCCAAACGGGTGGACTGGCCTGAGGGCGGGGCGCTGCAACAAGCGTTTTTGGGGCAAATGGTGAGCGTGGCGAAAACGGTTCTGCAAACGGTGACGCTGGCCGACTTGGCACGCACCCGCCCCACCTGGTCTCACTTGGAAGCAGCAGCGGCAGCCAGTGGCGAGATTAATGATGACGATTGCGGTTGGCCCTTCACAGCACTGGCGCGGCTGGCTGAGGGGCAAGGTCTCTGGGCTGAGGCTGAACAGCACTGGAGCGATCGCTTGAGCACCACCGAACGCCGCTTCGGCCCCGTCCATCCCGCCACCGCCACCAGCCTCAACAACTTGGCACTACTCTACGAATCCCAGGGACGGTACGAGGCAACAGAACCCCTCTACCGGCGATCTCTGGAAATCCGTGAGCGAGTGCTGGGAGCCGACCATCCCGACACCGCCACCAGCCTCAACAACTTGGCACTACTCTACGAATCCCAGGGACGGTACGAGGCAGCAGAACCCCTCTACCGGCGATCTCTGGAAATCCGTGAGCGAGTGCTGGGAGCCGACCATCCCGACACCGCCACCAGCCTCAACAACTTGGCATACCTCTACAAATCCCAGGGACGGTACGAGGAAGCGGAACCCCTCTACCGGCGATCTCTGGAAATTCGTGAGCAAGTGCTTGGAGCCGACCATCCCGACACTGCCTCCAGCCTCAACAACTTGGCAGGACTCTACCAATCTCAGGGACGGTACGAGGAAGCGGAACCCCTCTATCAGCGATCTCTGGAAATCTGTGAGCGAGTGCTGGGAGCCGACCATCCCGACACCGCCGCCAGCCTCAACAATTTGGCAGGACTCTATCAATCCCAGGGACAGTATGAGGCAGCGGAACCCCTCTACCGGCGATCTCTGGAAATCAGTGAGCGAGTGCTAGGGGCTGAACATCCCGACACCGCCACCAGCCTCAACAACTTGGCAGTGCTGCACTATTACCAAAATCGTTGGGGTGAAGCCGAGCGGCTGTTGGTGCGTGCTTTGGAGATTCGGGTGCAGAAGTTGGGTGAAGCCCATCCCCGCACCCAAACCAGCCTCCAAAGTTTGTACGGTCTGGTGCAAGTCGCCCTCCAGCAGGGTCGCGCCGCCGAACTCTCCGACCACCCCCTCACCCAATCCATCCTGCAAGAACTCACCACCCCACCCGAAACCCCGTAGGGTGCGTAGGGCAACGGTTTGCAGGTTTCCGAGATGGGATTTGTGCCCTACGCACCGCCACCATTGATGCTAGCCAACCGACTCGTGATCCCGAGGGGTGATCACGCCGCCGACCTCTCCGACCACCCCCTCACCCCAGCTATTTTGCAAGAATTACAGAATCCCTCAACCATTCATCCATGACCAGCAACGGCCAAACCAACATTCCACCACTCGCCCAAACCCAATCCATCAGCGGCACACCCATTCGCATCACCCACCAGCAATGGGCCCACATCACCGAAAACCACGACTACATGGCCGGTTGCCTCGATATGGTCATTGAAACCGTCAGCGATCCTGACCTGATCGCCAATGGCTGGACAGACGAAAAAGTCGCCCTTCGGCACTACCCCAAAACCCCAATCACCGAGAAAAATGCCGTCGTTGTCTACAAAGAAACCAGCCCCGAAGATGGCTTCGTGATCACCGCATTCTTGACCTCAAAACCCCACAAAATCACCCAACGAGGTATCCAATGGCAACGCCCGCAATCCTAAACGCCATTCCCCACCTGCTCCAGGCTCCCTCCAACCAAATTTGGAGTAGCTATGACCCGATCGCCGATGTTCTCTATCTCAGCTTTCGCAAACCCCAAAACGCCAACGACAGCACCCTCGAAGACAACATCATTTATCACTATCACAACGAAATCTTGGTTGGTCTAACCATCCTGAACGCCAGCCAGAACCAGACCGCATAACCCGATCGTCCCATTGCCGCCGACAACCGACTCGCGATCCCGAGGGGCGATCGACGGTGCGTGGGAGCCAAACCAGCCAAATCGTTACCCCGCAAGCGTTCTCCCGCTCACCCTACGCGATCGGTTCCGCGAGATCGCCCCTTGCTGCACAGGAGCAAAACTGCGCCAATCTACTGAATCGCTGAATCTTCTCGAAAATCATCCCATTCAAATTCCAGAGAATTCACCAAGATCTCATCGGACTCTGCTTGAATGGCTTCGTAATCTCGATGGGGTAAATCTTCCATTTCTCCCTTAAAGAAAGCCCTCAAAAAAACAACATGCCACACATCATCAATAATCATTGAGCGATAGATGAGCCGGTAGCCACCTCTTTTGCCACAGTTCAAGCCAGGAACCTGCAAGCGCATTTTTCGCAACCCATCCCAACCCGGAACAAGCAAGCCATAATCGGGATTGAGTGCCAACACTGCCTGTAGGGTCTGACAATAGCTCTCTAGCCTATGTTTTGATCGTTTAAGGCTTTTACGAGCTAAACGAGAACAATGAAAGCGAACATCCATAGACTGTTTTAGAGTCCTTCGCTATCTTCACCGAAGCCATAGAGCATGAGTTCTGGTGAAAGTTTCTCCAGTTTCTTGGCATAAAACCAAGCAGGCTCTTGATGGCTCAGTTCCGATAAAAAACTAGCGGACTTACCGCCATAGGTTCGACAAACTCGATCGATAATCTCTAATTCCTGGCTGGATAAAGTAGCATGATCCGCCAGATCAACAGTTTCTTCTACGTTGATTTGATTGATCCGATATTGACCTAACCGAGATTGGGTGAGGTGAATTTTATGCTCTCGCTGAAGTTGCTTCAGCGCCTTATCACCTCGGCTGGGGACTGGCCCATGCTCATATTTAATAAATTCAGAGTTCGTAATTGTTTGGCCAATTTCTCTGAGCGCCGTGACTTCAATAAAATAAATAATTTTCCAAAGTTTGGTGACACCCAACTGTTGTACATAGGGATTGCTACCAATGTACAAAATCAAAGCATTGAGTTTGGCTGAGTCCACAGACATAGCAAGGGAAAACAGTGCGGAGAAAGGTGATGGGTGATTCAAATCGCTTTGATGTTTCCATTGTAGCGAGCATCCCCAGCCCCCGCACCGAATCGTAATTGACGAGTGCCGTTGATTGAGTAATTACCTCTGAAATTACAACGGGCGATAGACGCGGTAATTGACGTTGGGGAAGATGTTGTCGATCGCCTCCACCTTTTGCAGCCAACCCGAATCCACCTTGCCCGCGCGGATATCGTCGTAGAGCTTCGTGAACCGCATCATGTGCGATCGCGTCCGGCGCACCGCGTAGGGAACCATCGTCCCCGTCCGCATAATGAACGCCCAGTCGGACGATTGGGCCAACAGCAACTCCCGCGCCGCTTGGTTCAGGGCCCGCCATTCCAGCTCATCGGCCGGCTCCAGTTTGGACAGTTCAATCATCCGTTCCGCGCCCTTATGCAGGTGCGGATAGATCCAAGCATTCGTATCGTTCAGCCAATATTCATGGAAGCCCTTATAGCCCCAGCTCGACTGGGACGGGCGACAGACCTGCTGGGTCGGTTGCTTTTGCAAGTAGTCCGACAGGTGGGTCATTTGGAAGGTCTTTTGGTCAAACCAAGCCTTCCGGAACAGGAAATCTAGGAACCAGGGGCCTTCGTACCACCAGTGCCCGAACAGCTCCGCATCGTAGGGCGACACGACGATCGGGGGGCGCTGCATCAAGCCATTCA
This sequence comes from Limnothrix redekei LRLZ20PSL1, assembly GCF_043235035.1. Classification (NCBI taxonomy): domain Bacteria; kingdom Bacillati; phylum Cyanobacteriota; class Cyanophyceae; order Pseudanabaenales; family Pseudanabaenaceae; genus Limnothrix; species Limnothrix redekei. The sequence continues at coordinate 188,087 of NZ_JAZAQF010000001.1, forward strand.
GATAGGCCACCTGTTGGCCCCGGTTGAACATGAAGTTGGTGGCATGTTCCGCCGCCTTTTCCTTGGCCCAATAGGGATCGTAGAGCGCCTTATCGGACAGGCCCGCCGTGCGGCTGGTGATTTTGTGGTATTTGATCCCTACGTTCTTCCGCTGGCCGTTGGGCATGATGTAGGGCTTGATGTAGTCGTAGTCCGCTTCCCAGCCGATGTCTTTATAAAATTCGCGGTACTCGGCCGCGCCAGGGTAGCCCACTTCCGAAGACCAAACCTGTTGGGAGGATTCGTGGTCGCGCCCAAAGGCGGCCACCCCTGCTTCCGTGAAGATGGGGGCGTAGGTTCCGAAGCGAGGGCGGGGCCGCGCGTACAAAATCCCGTGGCCGTCGGTGAGGAAGTAGCGCAGGCCGGCATCGGCCACCATCCGTTCGAGGCCTTCGTAGTAGGCGCATTCGGGCAGCCAAATGCCCTTGGGAGCGCAGCCAAAGTTTTCTTCGTAGTGGTCAACGGCGACTTTCAGTTGGGCCCACACGGCTTGGGGATACATCTTCATCAGGGGCAAATAGCCGTGGGTTGCGCCGCAGGTGATGATGTCGATGTTGCCGGAGTCTTGGAATTTCTTGAAGGCGGTTACGAGGTCGCGATCGTACCGTTCCCAGAGTTCCCGTACTTCCTGGAATTCTTTGATGTAGTGCTCGGCCAGGTAGCGCAGGTGTCCGTTGAATTCGTTGTGGACGTATTCTTTTTCGACGAGTTCTTGCAACTGAGCGAGGTGCTGATCGTAGCGGTCTTGCAAGAGGGGGTCGCGGAGCATGGACACCAGGGGCGGGGTCATGCTCATGGTGATTTTGAAATCTACGCCATCGCGCTCGAGTCCTTCAAAGGCGCGTAACAGGGGGACGTAGGTTTCGGTGATGGCTTCGTAGAGCCACTCTTCCTCTAGAACGTAGTCGCTTTCGGGGTGCCGGACGAAGGGCAAGTGAGCGTGCAGGACGAGGGCGACATAGCCAAGGGTCATAGCAATTGTCCTAGAGCGCAATTAATAAGGCTGAGGCGATCGCTCGTGGGATCGCCCTGGCCGGATCGGCGTAAAGCTTGGCTTAAGCTTTAGCAGATTTTAAGGCGAAGTGCGACCGGGGGTAGGTCGTGAATTTGACCAGATGTTGGGCGATCGGGATCTATGGGGATCTGTGGGGATCGATGGGGACGCATCGATCGAGTCATCCCGCCGCCAACTCCCGTGGGCTTGGGGCAACCTCAGTTTGGCTCGCTCTAGCTTTGGCCCGCCCTAGTTTTGGCTCGCGATCGCCCATGGACGACTGGCGCTGGGCCCGGGTTGGCGCTCGGGCGATCAGAGATCGGCAGTGAGGGGCAACCACACTTCAAAACTGGTGCCGGGTAAATCAAAGGGGCGATCGGGATAGGTTTCTGGCCAACGGGGTGATCGCAGTCGGAGGTGGCCCCCATGGCGCGCAATGATTTCGTGGGTGATGGCCAAACCCAGGCCCGTTCCTTTCCCGATCGGCTTGGTGGTGAAAAAGGTCTCAAAGATTTTGGTCTGAATGGCTTCGGGGATGCCGGGGCCATTGTCGGCAATTTCCACCATCACCCAGCCCGTCACATCCATGGTGCGGGGTTCCACCGCCGCGATCGAGGCCGGTTCGATCGCCGCCAAATCCGCCGGTAACTCGTCCATGCATTGGGTGCGGATCATGATGGTCGGCTGCCAGCGTTGTCGCTCCAGTGGCGGAATTTGGTTTTGCACCTCCAGCAGCGCATCCACCGCATTGGCCAGCAGGTTCATAAACACTTGGCTCAGGTGTCCCGACTGGCAAGCCACCAGGGGCAATTCCCCATAGGTGCGGATCACTTCCACCCCTTCCCGCAGGCGGTTGTTGAGCACAATCAGAGTGCTCTCGATGCAATCGTGCAGGTCGGCAGCCTTGAAGGTTTCTGATCCCACATGGGAGAAACTTTGGAGACCGGCAACGGTTTTTTTCAGTTTGTCAGCCCCGATCGCCATGCTGTCGATCAGTTTGGGCAAATCCTCCCGCAGGAAGTCAAACTCCATGGTCGATCGCAACTGTTGCAAGGTCTCAGGAATTTCCGGCAACAGGGCTTCATAGGCCGTCACCAGTTCAATCAAATCTCGGGTGTATTGGGTCAGATAAACCACATTGCCCGAAATGAAATTCACCGGATTCTTAATTTCATGGGAAATGCCCGCCACCATCCGCCCCAGGCTGGCCATTTTCTCCGCTTGAATCACCTGAGCGCGGGTTTGTTCTTGAATCCGCTGCATGGCTAGCTCGTGAATTTGGGATTGAGCCACCAGCAACTGGTGAACATCCAGCAGGCAATAGCAGCCTTCCTGAGATTCCACTGCCAACGGTTCATAGAGTAAGTCAGGCGATCGCTCCAGGGCCGCCCGCCCTGCCTGCACCACGAGCGTGCTGCCCGACAACACCAGCAGCGGCACATGGGCGTATTGATACATTACGCGCAGGGGCCGATGTAGGAACAACTCCGGGCCATATTGCCGGCTCAGATGCTTAAAAAAACGCCGCCGTGACAGTAGCCCTGCAAAGGCTCCTCGATCGAGCAATACGGCCCCTGGCAGTAGGGGATCCGCCTCCAAGGCTTGGGCCAGCTCAATCCCCGGCTGTGACAAATCCATGGCAAAGCAGGATAGGCACAGGTCATTGAGCGTGGACTCCAAATTCAGCGAGGCAGCAAGGTTAGGCAGCACAGCCGGAGCAGCCATGGTTGAAGTGGAAGTGGCAAGCATAGGAAATGAGGGTGCAGAGGGACGGGCGAGCAGCCAACAGGTTCAGAGCATTGCACTCGGAACCTGGGGCCGATATCAGGACCGAGATGTCATGGGAAAGAATGAATCAGGCTGGCACGCTCGATTGAAATCGCCTTAGATAGCCATACAACCCCAAGGGAGTCCAGTGTTGATCAACCAATTGCCTTGGTGAGTAACCTCGGTCAATTGACTCGGTTTGATGAATCGATCGCTTGGAATCGGGGTCTTAAGATTACTTGGTTGCAGGTAAACGTTCCCGACTTCTATCCTTTTCAAGGCTAGCATCTTACAGCAGGAAAGACAGAATAGATCTACCATAAAATCTTGTCAAAACATCTGATTGCAATCAGCCTGGCGTTGTCAGTGCAAGGCTTTGTCACGACAGCAAGTTCATTATTGAATCATCGGTTCAAGAGATCTTCATGATCTTTTCAGGGAATATTTTTAGGAAATGGGTTAAGAGGATTTTTTATTGAAACTTGATCTGTTGATAATATGCGTTTAACCAATACTTAAACAAATGACAGTAGCAATTTTTTCTGCGCTAGGTTTTGCTGCCTTGAGCTGTGACGGCCTTGTTCTATCTTGATTGTTCTATCTTGATATTTAGCACTCTTTTCAGTGCTGTCGTTGGTGCTTGGTTTTGTGCCCGATCGCGTTCTTGAGCCAATTCCCGATCGAGGTCTTGAGTAAGCCGGTTGCGGTGTGGCCCCAGCCTCGTTCCCAACAGGGGGGGGAAGATTGGTAACTTCAGCCCCTCGATCGCCACGCGATCAGGCATTGATTCAGACCCGATCGCGACCATGAAGGTTAATCAGCAACCTAGCAGAGGGGATGGCGAGCTGATTGGGGACGGGGCAAGGAACGAAGGGCCAGTGGCAATCCGGCATTGAGAAACTGACCGGCTTCCTCGGCGGGCACAGCTCTGGAGAATAAATAGCCCTGGCCAAAGCCGCAGCCCAAGTCTCGTAGGTGATCAATTTGGGGTTGGGTTTCAATGCCCTCGGCAATGACGCTGAGGCCCAAGTCGTTGGCTAAACCGATGACGGCACGGACGATCGCCGCGTCGCGCTGATTTTCGAGCATGGCTTGAATGAACGATCGCTCGATTTTGATCGAGTCGATCGGGAATTCCCGCAAATAGTTGAGGGAGCAGTAGCCCGTGCCAAAGTCATCGAGGCAAATTTTAATCCGCCGTTCCCGCAGTCGATCGAGACAGGCGCGGCTGGCATTTGGATCCAGCGCCAAGGAAGTTTCGGTGATCTCTAGACGAAGTTCATAGCCTTCTAGGTCGTAGGCATCCATTAATACTTCAATCAAGTCAGCCAACTCGGGAACCAGTTGCCGGGCCGAAAGGTTGACATTCACCCAAATGGGAAACACTTCGGGCATTTGGGTTTTCCAGATTGCAATTTGCTTGCAAGCGGACTGCAACACCCAATTCCCGATCGGGACAATCGCCCCGCGATCCTCCGCCAACCCAATGAAAGAAGCGGGCATCATTAACCCGTGGCGCGGGTGTTGCCAGCGAATTAGGCTTTCAAACCCCACAATCGATCGGGAATCGAGGGAAACGATCGGTTGGTAATGCAAACAAAATTCCCGCCGCTCGATCGCCCAGCGCAAATCCGTTTCCAGTTGCAATAGCTGTTCTGTGTCCGATTGCAGGGCCGCATCAAAAATCACAAAACTGCCATTGCGCTGTTGTTTGGCCCGATGCAAAGCCGCATCCGCATCGCGCAAAATCCGATAGGGCTGGTCGGGGCGCGAATCTCCGTGGGAATCGGGGCGGCAAACAATGCCCATGCTCGCTTGCAAAAACACATCGCGCCCATCCACCACAAAGGGATCGCGAAACACATCCTGAAGGCGGTGGGCGGCGGCCTTGGCGGCGGCCAATTGCCCCTCGTCGGAGGTGGCGGCGGACTCCACCAACACCACAAACTCATCCCCCCCCGTGCGAGCCAGCACATAATCGGGGGAAATGGCCTTTTCCAAACGGCCCGCCAGCATCATCAGCAGCCGATCGCCCACCCAATAGCCCAGGCTGTTGTTAATCCGTTTGAAGCCGTCAATATCCAAAAACAGCAGCACAAAACGAAACTGCGGATCGCGCCGCCCCCGAGACACGGCCTCCACCAACCGCTCCAAAAACCAAGCCCGGTTCCACAGGCCCGTCAGCACATCATGGGAGGAGTTGTATTGCAACTGGGCTTCCACCCATTTGCGGGAGGTGATGTCTAACAGGCACCCTTCGTAATAGAGCAATCGGCCATTGCGATCGCGCACGGCCTGGGCCCGTTGATCCACCCAAATGCGTTGGCCGTCTTGGCAATAGACCTGACATTCAAAGTTGCAAGCATCCTGACTTTGTTCCAACAGTTCCAGGAAACGCACCTCATCGGCCGGGCGCACGTAGAGGCGGCGATCGGTAGCATTCAGGGCCCGCAGGGCCGCTTCGGGAGACTCATAGCCCAAAATGGCCGCAAAGGCGGGATTGGCATGAAGATAGCGACCATCGGGAGACACCTGAAAAATCCCCTCGATCGCCCGTTCAAACAGGTTGCGGTAGCGGGCTTCGGCCTGTTTGTGCTGCAAAATGGGCCCCAGTTGGGCGGTGACGATCGCCAACCGGTTCAGCAAGGTTAAGTCTTGCTCTCGGGGGCTAGCGGCAAACAAAGCCAGCACCGCCAACACATGATCGCCGGTCAGAATGGGCAACACCACGCTCGATTGCAAGCCCACCCCCAGGGCCATTTGGCTGCGGCTGCAATGGTCGATCGACTCCAGCTCATAGTTGCTGATCCATTCCGGGCGTTTGGTTTGCCAAACTCGTCCCGGTGGCTGGCAGCCCAGCTTCAGGGTCAAGTCCAAGCTAGCCTGCCGAAACAAGTTCACGCCCTCGATCGTACAGAACCAAGCGGGGCTGCAAACCAGCGATGCACCATCCAGGCTGGGAACCCAAGCTTCGCCCGCAACCCACCCGGTTTCTTGGCCCAACACTTGCAACGCTTCTTCCAAAGCGGAGTCAAAATCAGCCGCCGCACTGGTCACGGCCACAACCCGGTTCCACAAGTCGGCATAGGCCGGGGATTGGGCTTCGGCTAAGGACGAAGACGCAGCCGCCGCAACGGTGGAAGGGCAAGATTCCGCACTGGCTGCACCACCCATGGGCCCCATGGAACGGTTGCCCCCTTGCACCACCCCATCCCCCAGAGCCTCAGGATTGGCATGGGCTAGGAAACGGGGCAATCGGAGCGATCGGGGAAATTGGGGCGATCGAACTCGGGGCCAGGGCCAGCGCCACCAGCCCAACGGCCAGGGAACCGCCCCCAAGGGATCCGCCGCCATGAGGCTCGGATCCAGAACCTTCAGCAGGCGATGGCGCAAGAGGCGATCGCTCAGCCACAGCACCAGGGACAAACCCGTTAAGCCCAGGGGCCCCCACAATTCCGTGTAGGGGCTGCGAGGCGGCAATTTTCCGGGCCAAGGGGCTGTGGGCGTTGGGCCGGTTCCCAAATCTTGGGGCGATCGCGCCATGGCCGATCGCCCCACCCCCTCAACGCACCCCAAGCAGACCACCAAGGCCGCAGCCAACCCTAACGGGAGAACCGATCGTTGAGGACGACTTTTACCCCCCGGCCGCCGGATTCGGCAGCTCGATCGGTGATTTCGTTGACTGCGCACTACACCCCAACCATTTCGTCCTTGAGTCATGCCTGCCCCTACTTATCAGCGACATCAGCCCTAGTTTTGGTAATCCCGGGCCGTCGTTTTTGAGTGCTAGCCAGCCATCGCTCATCGATCGTCTACCCAATGGTCGATCGGGAATAACCCAACCAACGCTTTGCAGAATTGGCGAAAAATCGATTGGCGTTTGGGATTAGCGTTCAATTTTTCGCGTTCAGCTTTTAGTGTCCTCTATTTAAATTGTGACCTTCAAAGCATGATCTTTGGACAGTAGTTGATCGCGCCGCACCAACCGACCGTTAAACCCAACAATTTCCCGAGGTAGCTGATCATCACGCAGGGAGCGGAACGGATTGAGTTGATAACTGCTATACCGCAAATTGGGAGATCCAAACCGTGCATCAATGACGGTCAAAGTGCGGATTGGAGTGCTAGAGGTGCCCAGCCACGATCGCGCACCGCCTCCCAAACATCCCAGGTGTAATAGATCGACCGTACCCATGCGTGCCGGAAAGTAAGCATGGTGATGGCCCGTGATGTAGGCAGTGACTTGGGCCCGTTCCAAGAGCGATTGCACTTGGGTGGTGTCTCGCAACACATTTCCCGGCTGGTTGCGTTGGGGAGTAACCGCATGGAGTGGCATATGACCCAACAACAATCGCACCTGGGCTGCTCGGCCGACTTCTGAGGTAAGCAACTGTTCCGCCCGTAATAATTGTTCCGTACGAATGACGGGCCCCGAAGCATCCCAGGAGACAATTAGGGCATTTCCGAGCCGAAATGCATAAAAAAAAGGGAACCAGGCATCATCCACCCAGTCCCAATTCATTGTTGATCGCTGTCTTCGCCAATAGGCTGCGGCTTCGTTTCGATCGAGTGCATATTTAAAGGTTCGATCGGGCAAGGTGATGTTTGAAGCGTCGTGATTGCCCAAGGTGAATGCAAAGGGAATCCCTGCTTGGTGCAGCGGCCGGTAGATGGTGCGATCGAACCCGGCCCACATGGCTTGGAACTGCGATCGGGTGAGGCCCAGCTTTTGGCCCGCCACCATGTCCCCGCCACAAAGCACCAAATCCGGCTGCCAGCGCTGAATCAGGGCGATCGCCTGATGAACCTCCGCGCGGTAATCCGTTTCGCCATAGCCATTGTTTAAATCGCTGATGGCAATGATCCGCAAATCACCTCGATCGGGTGGGGGGGCTTGCTCCAAATTGGGAGGACTTTGGGCCCAGGTGCGATCGGCCCGTTGCAGCCAGGTCGCCGCCCCCGTGGCCAGCAAACCACCAGCCAATAGATTTTGAACAAACTGACGACGAGATTGGGTCACAATGACGGCCTCTGGGGGTTAATCAACGGTGATTGATTAATTCATCGATTCATTCATCCTAAAAATCCTTAATCCTCGGTTTAATTTTCAGTGGAGCCAGTTACCTCCGGCCGCAAGACTCCCCGAATACCCACCAGAATTTGATCCACCACCTGGGCGGGGGACTGCTCCGGCTCGATCGCCACTTGCAAGTCCGCTTGGGCATATTGGGCCGATCGGCAATCGCGCAATTCCGCCAAGGCCGCCACCGGGTCGGGCGACTGTAACAGGGGCCGCTGGGCAATTTCGGCCGGATCCGCCCGCAAGCGCTCCACGATCGTCTCCAGGGTGGGATCTAGCCAAATCACCAATCCATGGCGCAAATAACCCCAATTTTCCTGTTGGGTGACAATGCCGCCCCCGGTGGCCACCACCAATCGCTTATAGGCGGACAGTTGCGCTAACACTTGGGTTTCCAGTTGGCGAAAGGCCGCCTCGCCTTCGGTGGCAAAAATTTGGGCGATCGACTGGCCAGCAGCCTGCTCAATCAACTGATCTGTGTCAAAAAAGCGATAATCCAGGGCGGCAGCTAACTGGCGGCCGGTGCTGCTTTTTCCTGACCCCATTAGCCCGACTAAATACAGACTGGTGCCACGAATCAAGGTGGCGAGATGTTGGGGATTGGGTGGCTCGGAAAAGTCAGTCATGGGATAAGGCAAAAATGGTGCGGTCTATCGTGCGGTTGCTATAGAACACGATAGGGCAGGACAGAACAAGCCAGAACTAGACAAAATTAGACAAAATTACAAACCAGGTCAATGAATCACTCGGAAAGTCTGTGGGGGGCGACTTGGCGGCGATTTTGTCGCGATCGGTTGGCCCTGTTTGGGCTAATTTGCCTGGGGGCGATCGGGCTGGCGGCCCTGGTGGGCCCGTGGCTCTATCCCCTTTCGCCCACGGACTTGGACTATGGCCGCGCCTACCAAGGCCCCAGCTTGGCCCATTGGTTGGGCACGAACGATCGGGGGCAGGATTTGTTGGCGCGGGTGCTGTCCGGTGGGCGGGTGTCCCTCACGGTGGGCATTGCTTCGATGCTGGTGGCGGTCACCTTGGGCACAACGATCGGGGCGGTGGCGGGGTTCTATGGCGGCTGGGTGGATGGGCTGTTGATGCGGCTCACGGATTTGTTTTTGGCCTTGCCTCAGTTGCCCCTGTTGTTGCTGCTGATTTATCTCTTTCGGGAACCGTTGCGGGCGATTGCGGGGCCAGAATTGGGGATTTTTCTGCTGGTGATTGGGGCGATCGGTGGGCTGAACTGGATGAGTGTGGCGCGGTTAATTCGGGCTAATTTCCTGACTCTGCGAGAACGAAATTTCGTGTTGGCGGCCTATGCCTTGGGGGCCCGATCGGGCTGGTTAATTTGGCGGCATATTTTGCCCAACGCGATCGGCCCGGCTATTGTTGCGGCTTCCTTGGCGGTGGGCACGGCCATTTTGACGGAATCGACCCTGAATTTTCTGGGGCTGGGCTTTCCGCCCGATGTGCCCACTTGGGGGCGAATGCTCTATGATGCCCAGAATTTTTTGGAAACCGCGCCGCATATGGCAATTTTTCCGGGGCTGGCGATTTTTATGACGGTTTTAAGCGCCAATTTCATCGGAGATGGGCTACGGGATGCGATCGACCCGCAACAGAGATCATCCTAATGCCTGAGATCATGAGCAGGGATGAGAGTGTCATAGTCAGAAGAGCCTAACTATCAGTGCAGTTAGGCTCTCCTAAAATCTATTGGCATAGCTCTAATCCACGATTGAGTAATCCTGAAATTGGAATTTTAGTACCTTGAATTGCAGGATTATCCTTCCATATAGGATCAATGGGAAGCGCACCCGTTGCTTTTGCGGAGCCATTCACTGCATAAACCTTTCCATTAACTCGGAAAATAACCTGCTGTGACGCTACGCATTCTAGAGTTCCACTTGGAACCGTTAATGGCCAAGATTGACCGAATTCGTTTTCAGTCACTTCAACAGAGGAAGTTTTCGCAATGGGAGATGCTGTCTGTGGTGGCGATGAAGAGTTGTTAGGGTCTGTAGTAGTCTCTAGTTGACTTGTCGCAGAGCTACAAGCGGTTACAAGAATGCTAATGGTTGAAATTATGATCTTGAGCTGCATGTTTAGCCTTTTGAGTGCCATTAAGGCAATAGTAGCCATTTTTTATATATTGCACTTATCCATACTCCGGCAAGCTAAAAAAGCAATACGTTTACATGAACTTGCATAACTTCAAACTGACGTTACCCTGACGATCGCCCAGTTGCCCTGTTTGAATAGGAACAGCGTTTTCACTACCCATGGGCGATCGCATGATTCGACAGTTGACGGCGAGCCTGGCAGCCGTAATGGTGGGCAGCACGATCGCGCCGCCGGGTTGGGCCAGCCAGCCCAGCGAACCCGTCACCCCCGCCAACGTGGTCAACAAAATCGAAGCGTTGTGGGAGGGGGAATACGAACGCCAATTCAACCGCGACTTACCCGCCCGACGCATTTCGGCGGCGATTGTCTCGGAACAGTTGCGGGAAATGGAACGGCGCACCGGCCAGCGATCGGCGCTGCTGTACATGATGCCCCGGGACAATGATGTGGAATTGGTGTTGGTCACCGGCCGCAGCGAACCCAGAATTGAAATCATTCCCGGCGCGTCCCAAGCCACCGTCAAAGAAGCGGTGAAGCTGCTGACCGTTGCCATCACCAACCCGGTGCAGCGGAACGGGGTGAACTATTTACCCTATGCACGACGCTTGCACAATTGGCTGATTGCCCCGATCGAGTCACAACTCCAGGCGGAAGGGATTGAGCTGCTGATTTTTTGCCCCGGAGAGGGGTTGCGATCGGCTCCCTTGGCAGCCTTGCACGATGGCCAGCGCTTTTTGATTGAAAAATACGCGATCGCTCGAATTCCCGGCTTCAGCCTCTTTGATCCTCAAGCGGGCAACCTCCGGCGATCGCGGGTGCTGGCCATGGGCGCTTCGCAGTTTGAAGACACCACCAACCTCAGCCCCTTGCCCGGTGTGCCGATCGAGCTGGAAGCGATCGTCGGCAATGGCGATCGGCCCGGTCTGTGGCCCGGTCGTTATTTCTTAAACAACCAGTTCACCTTGGGTGCGCTGCAACGGGAACGCCAACGCAGCGACTACGGCATCGTACATTTGGCGACCCATGCGGAATTTAAAGCCGGTCGCCCCGAAGCGTCGTTTATTCAGTTTTGGCAAGAGCGATTGAGCTTGGCGCAAATCCAGGCGATCGACTGGATCAGCAAGCCGGTGGAATTGTTGGTGCTCAGTGCTTGTCGAACCGCCGTGGGCGATCGGGAAGCGGAGTTGGGCTTTGCGGGCATGGCGATCGCCTCTGGAGTCAAGGCCTCGATCGCCAGTCTTTGGTATGTGAGCGATCGGGGAACCCTAGCCCTGATGAACGAGTTTTATCGCCAATTGCGCCAGGCCCCCACCAAGTCGGAAGCCCTGCGCCAAGCCCAATTGGCGCTCCTGCGGGGTCAGGTGCGAATTGAGGGCAATGAGCTACGCGGCTCCGGAGCCCGGGGTGGCACGGTGTTTCTGCCGCCGGATATTGCTGCCACCGGCCAGGAACTGCTATCGCACCCCTACTACTGGGCTGCGTTCACCGTCATCGGCAATCCTTGGTAGCGTCTGGCAATCACAACTCTGTACGCCCCCCGATCAACACAGACAAAACGATCAACACAGACAAGGGGCTTAAGCCCCTTGCCCCACGAAGGTTTAAGCCCCTTGCCCCCATGACGATTGAGGCTTGTGTTGATATCGATCGCCCATCAGGGGGTCAATCGCCCATCAGGGGGTCGATCGCTCCGGGGCCCGTGATGCATTTAGTGATGTAGTCATTCACTAAATGATAGGCTTCGGCGTTGAGTTCCGGGTGCAACACCATGTCTTGGCCATTGTCCGGCAACCAAAACACCAGCCGCCCGTTAGCCGATCGGGAGAAGGCCCGAATGGTTTTCAGATTGATGGTGTATTCCCGTCGATCGTAAACCAAATGCACCCAGTAACAGTCGGCGTTGGCATCCGGCAGGCGATCGATAAATTCCATTACCTGCTGGTAGGCCGTTGGATGATCCTGGGGAACCAAAACAACGGGCATGGCAGAGTCCGGCAGCCAAAACGAGATGCGCTGGCTGCTATCACGCGCAAAAAACCGAATACTCGCCAAATTCACGAGATATTCGTTGCGTTCGTAGGAAAACTGAATCCAATGTGCCACAGCCGCGCGATCGCCCGAACGACATCAACCTTACTCTACAAGACTCTACAAGTTCGCCAGTTCCGCCTCTGCATTACTGGCAAAAGTGGACAGGGGATCTTCTGCCGGATCCTCCACGGAATTCACCGCCTCCAGGGATGCCAAAGCCGGTTCCGGCGGGGCGATCGGGGCTGGGCTGCTGGGCGCTTGTCGGGCGATCGCCGCCTGCACAAACCCCAAAAACAGGGGATGGGGACGGTTGGGCCGTGACAAAAATTCCGGGTGAAACTGCGTGGCCAAAAAGAATGGGTGGCTCGGCAACTCCACAATTTCCGCCAGCCGACCATCCAGCGATGTGCCACTGATGCGGTAGCCCGTTTCGATCACCTGCGATCGATAGGAATTGTTGAACTCATAGCGGTGGCGGTGGCGCTCATAAACCACCTCCTTGCCATAGAGCCGGTGAGCCAAACTGTCGGGTTGCACTTGGCAGGGATACAGCCCCAGGCGCATCGTGCCGCCCAAGTCCACCACGTCTTCCTGTTCCGGCAACAGCCCAATCACGGGATTTTCGCATTGGGGATCAAATTCCGCGCTGTTGGCCCCCGGCAGACCGGCCACATTGCGGGCCCACTCAATCATGGAACATTGCATTCCCAAACAGAGGCCCAGGAACGGAATATGGTTTTCTCGGGCGTAGCGGATGGCGGCGATTTTGCCGTCAATGCCCCGAATCCCAAACCCACCGGGCACCACGATGCCGTCCACATCGCTGAGGTATTTTTCGGGCCCCCCATTTTCCAAGTCTTCGGAGCTGACCCAACGGATGTTGAGTTCGCTGTGGGTGTCGATCGCGCTGTGGCGCAAGGCTTCCACCACAGACAAGTAGGCATCGCTGAGGCTGACGTATTTACCCACGATCGCCACGGTCACGGTGCGCACAGGGTTATGCAGGCGATCGACCAAATTCCGCCAACGACTCAGATCCGGCTGGCGAGGCTCCATCCCCAACAGAGCAAGGGCCTGGTGGGCGAGGCCCTCTTCTTCCAAGCTCAGGGGCACATCATAGATGCTGGGCTTGTCCATGGCGGGAATCACGCAACTTTCGGGCACGTCGCAAAATTCCGACAGCTTGGCCCGTTGGTTGGCCGGCAAGGGCTGAGAACACCGACAAACAATGATGTCGGGCTGAATCCCGATCGATCGTAACTCCTTCACCGAGTGCTGCGTGGGCTTGGTTTTTGTTTCGCCCGCCGCCGGAATCCAGGGAATCAGCGTCACATGGACATAGAGCACATTGTTGCGCCCCGCATCCTTGCGGAACTGGCGCACCGCCTCCAGGTAGGGCAGCGACTCAATATCCCCCACCGTTCCGCCAATTTCCGAAATCACCACATCGGAGTTGGTGTTGCGGGCCACCCGATGGATGCGATCGCGAATTTCCCCCGTGATGTGGGGAATCACCTGCACCGTGCCGCCGTTATAGTCGCCGCGCCGCTCCTTGTTCAGCACCGATTGATAGATTTGGCCGGTGGTGACACTGTTGAGGCGCGACATGTCCGTATCGGTGAAGCGCTCATAGTGGCCCAAGTCTAGGTCGGTTTCGGCTCCGTCGCCGGTCACGAATACTTCGCCGTGTTGAAACGGACTCATCGTGCCGGGGTCAACGTTGATGTAGGGGTCGAGCTTGAGAATGGAAACCGAATAATTCCGGGACTTGAGCAGCCGACCGAGACTGGCGGCGACGATTCCTTTGCCAATGCTGGAAACGACACCACCGGTTACGAAGATGAATTTGGTCATGGCTGGCAAAAATTTTGGTGCTTGTAGCGTCGGTGCGCGTGAGGGGCGATCGGGTTGCAGATTAACTGACAGATCATTAACTGACAGATCATTAAACTGACAGATCAACCGATCATCTCAACAGATCGTCAGAAGATCGCCAGATGAAACCCGTCGGGTTTGAACACCCGAGTTGAACGCCCGGGTTGAACGCCCTCAATTCTGCCATAGGGCCTTGGTGCGATCGCTGAGATTTTAGAGCGATCGCCCCTGACCCCAGGAGCCAAAAATGGTCAGTCTCCCTTGCTAATCGGCAGCGATCGTGTGAATTTTCAGAAAATTAGTACTCCCGGCCTTGCCAAAAGGGACACCGCCCATCACCAAAACCTTATCCCCCGACGCTGCATATTGACGAGCCAACAAATCTTGCTCCACCAGCGCCAACGCAGAGGCCAACGTTTCCCCATTAAATCCCTTCAGCAAAATGGGCCTGACTCCCCAACTTAAACTCAAACGGTGATAAACCTTGGGATCGGGGGTATAAGCAATGATGGCCGTTTTGGGGCGCTCCGCCGATGCCAGTTGGGCGGTGTATCCCGTTTCGGTGAACGCCACAATGCATTGCAAATCGATCGTTTCATCGATCGCGTGCAGGGCTTCACTGATGGCATCCGTATCCTCATTTTGGTTGGGTGGATAGTTCACAAATTGAATTGAGGGTTCCACCTCCGTGGCAATCCGCGCCAACATTTTGACAGACTCGATCGGGTAGCTGCCCACCGCCGACTCACCGGACAACATCACCGCATCCGTGCCATCCATAATCGCATTCGCCACATCACTGGCCTCCGCCCGTGTGGGGCGTGGATTATGGATCATGCTGTCCAACATTTGGGTTGCCGTAATCACCGGAATTCCCCTTTGATTACAGAGGCGAATGATCTGTTTTTGAATCAAGGGCACTTTCTCCGGGCGCATTTCCACTCCCAAGTCCCCTCGCGCCACCATCACCGCATCACATTCATCAATAATGGCCTGCAAATTGGCGATCGCCTGCGGTTTTTCCAACTTGGCCAACACCGGAATTTCCGCACCCTTAGCCGCCAACAATGCCTTCAAAACCTGCACATCTTCCGGCTTGCGCACAAAGCTCAAAGAAATCAGATCAACCCCCTGGGCAATCCCAAACTCCAAATCCCGTTTATCTTTGTCGGTAATGGAAGGTAACTGCAAATCTAGGCTTGGAAAATTCACCCCTTTGCGACTTTTGAGAATGCCACCTTCAATGACCTGGCAATGAACCGCATGACCATCAATCTGTTGCACTGACAACTCCAACAGCCCGTCATCCAGCAACACTTGTGTGCCCGGTTCTGCTTCAGTGGCCAAGTGCGGATAGTCAATGCCGACAGTGTTGGGTTGATTTTGATATTCTGCGATCGGGACGAGGGTTAAAATTTCTCCCTCTGTGAGGGGAATTCCTTCGGGTGGTAAATCACCCACGCGGATTTTTGGCCCTTGCAAATCTTGCAGTAACATCAGGGGCAAATCCAGTTCTTCGGAGGCTTGCCGCAGTCGCCAAATTCGCTCCGCATGATCATCATAGTGACCATGGGAAAAATTCAGCCGCGCCACATTCATGCCCGCTAAAAGCATTTTGCGGATCATTTCTGGAGAATCGCTGGCCGGCCCGATCGTGGCCACAATTTTGGTGCGATGGGTTAACGGTTTCATATCATTCTTGCCTAACTGACAATACCGGCATCAAATGCGGAACCTGAAGAGATTCACCCCAACGCAATATCCCTCATGATTCAGACCCAATGATTCAGATCAGAACAGCGGCAACTTCAGCACCTTTAGCAACATTAATGTTGAATAATGAAATTAAACGTTAATGTTGCTCATGGATAGCAAATTGTGCCATGGGACTTGATCGTGGATCCCTAAAAATTGGATCACCGATAACCCGATCTTGGTTTTAAAGACCGAGAACTGTCAATAAAGAAATTAGGAAGATTTGCCTACTGTGCTCTGCAATACCAAATTCGTAATACTTGTGATGAATTCAATAATTAACTGCCAAAAATTGACTAACCTAATTAAAATCAAGATGTTCATTCATTGAATTTTCAAAAAATTATTTTTGGTCTCAATTTATGACTTTTTCTTTATGTAAATTATTAATATATTCATCAATGATTTACTCAGTGAATTATTCATGAATTTGCCGTAGTCTCTGTGTTGATTACCTACAAAAACCACGGCAAACTTTCTCTGAACTCAAATCTATTTTACTGAGCCTTACAAAGCTGCGTTTCAGCGCAAGGTTTTCCAAAAGGCTTGTTAAAAAGGCTGGGCCCTGTGCAAGTCAAGCCTTGATCCCATCCAGTTAGAGTCATATCCAAAGGATTGAATTGTGCTGAAACTGGATGACAGTTTGGGTTGTCATTAGCCCATTCAAATTTGATTAAATCATTTCCCTGTGGCAATTCGCCCAACTCTTGGCGAATCTGATCATTCACGACCGTATCAGGCTGACGACCTAATAAAGAAATAACTGCTTGATATGTCATCCCTGTTTGCAACTGCGCAGCCTTTTCAGAAATAGGAATACTTGGGCTGGTTGGTGATTCTGAGGGTTGACTTGCATTACCCAGGCTAGCAGCAGCTTGCTTCGCGTATTGAAGATTGCCCTGATATTCAGTTACTTTCCTCTGTGCAACTAAATAATTAGCGCTAGATTCCGGAACTGACTTCATTAAATTAATGGCTTGTTGCCAATTTTCGGCAACTTTTGCCCATTCTTCCGAGGTTTTAGCTGTTTGAGTTAGCTTGGCCGCTTCCATTGCCTTATTGACAGCATCCCTGAATTGAATGGTTGTACTAGGCTGAGTAGACGGACTGACTTGAGTAGATGGCGACGCATTAGGCTGAGATTCAGACTGTCCTGGTAGAAAATTACAGCTCTGGAGAGATGTCATTAAGCTTGCTACAAAAACCGCTGAGACAAAATTTAATCGATTCATTATGAATGTTCATCAAATAATCTGGAACTTCCTTTAAATTTTTACGCTAATTCGGGTATTGTGTGATTTTTGTAATGCTATCTTAATCAGGTCATTGACAGACCGCCTATTGAACTAATCATCATGAATAAACTATCGGAAATTGCGAATGTGGTCATTTTTGTGGCGCTGCTGAGTTTTATTGGCTTGAGTCTGTTTCGGATTGGGGCCCATTTTTGGCCGATCGTGACGGGAGGTTAGGGGATGAGTTTGGACGATCGCCCGAACATGAACCGATCGGGGCGAGTGGTGGTGGTGGGCGGCGGGGCCGCGGGCTTTTTTGGGGCGATCGCCTGTGCGCGGGCGAATGCTGACCTGGATGTGACCGTTTTGGAGGCGGGGCCCCAATTTCTGAGCAAGGTGCTGATTTCTGGGGGCGGCCGCTGCAATGTGACCCACGCTTGCTTTGAGCCATCCCAGTTGGTGCAACATTACCCACGCGGAGCCAAGGCTTTGCGGGGGGTGTTTAGCCGGTTTCAACCCCGCGATACGGTGACTTGGTTTGTGGGGGAGGGGGTGCTGCTGAAAACCGAGCCGGATGGGCGGATGTTTCCGATTACGGATCGATCGAGCACCATTGCCGATTGCTTGATGCGGGCGGCGGAAAGAGCGGGCGTGCGGCTGCGATCGCGGGCGGCGGTCAGCAACATCACCCACGAGGCGGGACAATTCCAAGTTCAGTTGCGATCGGGGGAAATTTTGACGGCCGATCGGGTGTTGCTGGCCACGGGCAGCCAGCCGACGGCCTACCGCTGGGCGGCGGGGTTGGGCCATCCGATCGTGTCGCCGGTTCCCTCGCTGTTCACCCTGGCCATTCCCGATCCCCGGCTAGACACGCTGGCGGGGTTGGCCGTGGAGCGGGCCCAGGTGCGGCTGGTTTTGCCGGAGGCCGATCGGGGGGGCAAAGGCAAAAAGCCACCGGACTCGGAGCAAATCGGCCCGGTGCTGATTACCCATTGGGGCCTGAGTGGGCCGGCGGTGCTGCGGTTGTCGGCCTGGGCGGCGCGATCGCTCCACGAGGCTCACTATCGGGCCCTGTTGCGGGTGAACTGGCTGGGCACAGCTTCGGCAGAGGAGGCACGCGATCGGCTGCGAACCCTGAAGCAACAAAACCCACGCAAGGCCGTGTCCACCGCTGGGCCGCCGGAGTTGCCGAAACGGCTTTGGCAAAAATTGGTGGAAGCGGTGGGGGTGGCGGCGGATTTTCGCTGGGCCGATTTACCGAAGGGGCCGATCGAGGCGTTGGTGCGCGAATTGGTGCAGGGAGAATTCAAAATCACCGGCAAGGCGGTCTTCAAGGAAGAGTTTGTGATCTGTGGCGGCATTGATTTGAAATCCGTGGACTTCAAAACTCTGGAAAGTCGCTCCTGCCCGGGGTTACACTTTGCCGGTGAAATTTTGGACATTGACGGCATCACGGGCGGGTTCAATTTCCAAAGTGCCTGGTCTACGGGTTGGATTGCGGGCCAAGCGATCGCCCAGGGAGTCGCCGCCGCGCCTTTGGGGGTGAACCAGGGCTGAAGTCGTGGATTTTGCGACCTAAGCCGACAAGGACGGTACGCTACAAACATTGGGCCAGTCGATCGCCGTGGCAGACTCGATCGGGCGATCGGCTGGCTCCTGCTGTCGCTTAATCACAATCAGGGTGATGTCATCAAAAATCTTGGCCTCACCAATGTGGCGATACACATCATCCACCACCAATTTACAAATTTCCTGGGGGGTGCGATGGTGCTCGGTTCGCAGCAACCGACAGAGGCGATCGGCCCCATAGAGCTGGTTGCTGTGGTCGGCCGCCTCGGTCAGACCGTCCGTGTAGAGCACCACCAAGTCGCCGGGATTGAGATAGACCTCCGCTTCGGCAATGAAACTGCTGACATCCGCTTCAATCCCGAGGGGAAAGCCCAAATCCAAGGTATCAACCCGATCGATCGACCCATCCGCCCGCACCACGATCGCCTCCTCATGCTGACCGCTGAGACGCAGTGACCCCCGCTCATAAACCAACAGGGAAAGGGTCATGTTGCGGTACGATCGCATTCGCCTGGTGTTGTCATAGACCAAGCGATTGAGGGTGTTGATCGTTTTCACCTGATCAATTTCGCCCACCGCTTGCAAGGTGCGCACCGCCGCCTGCACCATCAGCATCACCATGCCGCTTTCCAAGCCATGGCCCGTCACATCGCCAATGCTGATTTCCACCCGGCCATCCCGGTGCAGCACGTCGTAGTAGTCGCCGCCCACCTCATCGGCCGGTTCCATGTAGGCGGCAATTTCCAAATCCGCCGTGTTCAGCAAGTCTTCTTCCTTGGGCAGAATCATTTGGTGCAAACGACGCACCACGGACAATTCAGCCCCCATCCGGCGATTTTCGTCCGTGAGCTGCTGGTTGAGGGTCACAATTTCCTGATTAGCCCGCGCTAGGTCATAGGTTCGCTCGGTGACGCGCTGTTCCAGGGTTTCCAGATGCACTTGCAGTTGGGTGACCATCCGCGCAAAGGAGGTGGCCAATGCGCCGATTTCATCTTCCCGATCGGTGGGCAAGGGTTGATCCCAATGGCCACGGGCGATTGCCTGGGAAGCCCGATTCAGGGCCACAATTGGCTCCACCAACCGACCCGCCATCCAATAGGACACCACCACCACCAGCAACAGCACCATGCTGGACACCATCAGGAGCGATCGGGTTTGGGTGGCCAATGCCTCTTGCAGGGACTTCAGTGAGAGGGTGACCAGGGCGGATCCTTGCAAGGTTTGTGACTGATCGCGCAACGGCACAATCACATGCAGCAGATTGTCATCCACCACGCGGGCCGTTGCCTGGGTGCTGAGGCTATTGCGCAAGAGAGACAATTGCTGCTCGGCCAATTGCTTCCCGAGGCCGCTTTCCGGGCGAGCTTGACCCGCAATCACCTTGCCCTGCAAGTCAACCACCCAAATGCCCAGCACGTCCGGTTCCCGCAGCAACTCCTCAATCAGGCGATCGAGACCCAGAGCCTGGCGGAGGGATTCCAAAAAGGCCACATGGTTACCCACCTGCACAATGCGGCGCTGATCAATTCCCGGAACCCCCACATATTGAAAGACGCGATCGTCAATTTCTCGCCGCCGAGGTTCTTGAATCACCATCTTGGCCTTGCCCGTCAACAGGGGCCAAAACACATGGGCTTGGGGTTGTTTTTTCGGATCAGGATTAAAACAAAAAACCGCCTCCCCGGGCGGTCGCAAACGGGCACATCCATCCGCATCGGAAATCCAAACTTCATCGATGATCGAATTAGCCAGGATCCTGTTAATTCGTTGTTGGAGTTGGGCGGTTGGTTCGCCGCGTTTTTGGCTCAAATCCACCAACTGAGCTAAGGCTGTGGCTGTGGCGGCCATTTGCTGGCCCAATTTGTTTTCCACCGTGGCCGGCACATCTCGCAACACCGACAGAGCACGGCTGAGGGTGTTGGCCAGGCGCACGCCGTCCGTTTCCGAGCGCCGAATCAATTCGTGATGGGTGTTCCAGTGAAAAATGGCAATGGTGGGCAAGACGGCCACCACCGCCACTCCCGCCATCATGAATAGCAAGCGTCTTTGTAAATTCATACGTAAATGTTACTTAAAAATTTTTGTCACTTAAAACGGTTATCCGCCCTCCCAATCCTAGGCCATGTCATTGGTTGCGCCCAATATCAGGCTAAAACAATGTAAAACTGGCCCCATTCGGGGTGACCTCAAGTTAAAAACAGCTTAAAAACAGCCCGATTCGATGCCCGATTTGAATCTCAATTCAAAACCTGACTCAGAACTTGATTCAAAACTCAATTGATGGCCTAATTTTCGGCCTAATTCTGGGCCCAATTCAAGATCTCTCTCATTCATGGCTCATTAATGACTAATTCAGAGCTAATTCATGGCTAATTCATGGCTAATTCAGTGCCAATCCTAATGAATTCGCATTTCAACGGCCGATCGAAGGGCGATCGTTTCGTTGCTGAGTTCGTCAGCCACCACCACCCGATTGCGCCCCTGTTGTTTGGCGGCATATAGGGCCCGATCGGCCCGGGATACCAACAGGGTGGGCGAGGTGGTCAAGGAGGGAAATATGGCTGCCACCCCAACGCTCACCGTCACACAAGGGTTGACGACCGATCGGGGATGGGGCAAATTCAACCCCAACACGGCCTGGCGAATTCGGGTTCCCACCAATTCCGCCTGCTGCAAGGTGGCGCGGGGCAACAAGACCGCAAATTCTTCGCCCCCATAGCGAGCCACCAAATCCGAGGTCGATCGAGCCACCTGGGCGATCGCCATCGCCACCTGCTGCAAACAGACATCCCCCGCCACATGGCCCAGCAAATCGTTGTAGGCCTTGAAGGAGTCCACATCCACCATCACCAAGGCCAATGGCTCAGACCGGCTGCCCCGCGTCTGCCATTGTTGCTCCAAATATTCATCAAACCGCCGTCGATTGGCCACGCGCGTTAAGGCATCCATCGTGGCCTTGGCTCCCGCTTCCGTGGCTTGCACATAGAGCTGCTCAATCATGGCATCCCCGTGCTCAATAATCAGCCGCAGCACATGTTCCAGGTCTTCCCGCTCCCGGGTAATCGTCCCCAACAGCGATTGCAGTTTTTGTTCCGCGTTCCGGTGTTGATTGGCTTCGAGGGTTAACCGCTCATTGGCGCTCAACAGCTCGTTTTCAATCACGCTGCTATGCTCGATCGTGGTTTGCAAAACCCACTCCAGATCGCGCTTCTGTTGGGCCACTTGCTTCAAAATCGTCTGCAATCGCTGCTGTTGGCGACGGTACAGCGACAGGGTGGACTGTAGTTCGTTTTCAATACAGTCACCATGGATGGCGGTGGTTTCAAGGGCGATCTGGAGATCGCGGTTGCTTTGCTCTAAAGCAGCCACCTGCTGGCGAAGGCGTTTGTTTTCTTCAATCAACGCTTGTGGATCAGACGATGCCGCCGGATCGGGCAGCGACTGGGGATCGCGCACAGTATCTCCAAACAGACGCGGCATAGACCGCTTGTAGAGGGTAGAGCCGAGGGAGCGATCAACATCAACGCCACAGCCTAGTTCCAGCCTAGTTATTGAACCAATGGATGTTGAACTGAGCGCTGCACAGACCTGGAAGGATCAAGGGTGATTGAGGTAATCCATGCCGTGTGATCGATGCCGTAGGATGGCTCACCGCAGGATTACCCACCGAATGATGGCTTTTCATGATGATGACTCAGGTGTGATGACTCAGGGCTGATCGACGCTGGGCGATCGATTCCGAGCGATCTATTCTGAGTTAACCATTCCGAGCCATCCCTTCTGAGTGAGCCATCCGGCCATGACCCACGAAACTCTTTCCAAGCTCATGATCGCTAAGTTAGCACTAGTTCAATGCTGGGCATGAGACGCTGGAGATTTTTGAGCGATCGCGTTTGCCAAACAATATTAGCGGATCCTTTAAAAGTTAACTTTGCTGTCCCCCGCTGTCGCAACCGAACTACAAACATAGACAGCATACTGATACCGGAGCTATTGAGGAATTCGAGTTCCTGGAGGTCAACAATGATTTGCTCAGACTCTTCCGCCGCCGCTTCCAAAATATCGAGCACAGGACGGTAGGCTTCAAGGCCGTCCAGGCGCAGGGAACCACGACAGAGAATCGTTGCCGTGGCAGGGTCATACTGAATGCTGTAGTCCGGTTGTTTTAGTTCCATACGAATGAGTGGTGGGAAATTGCGGAGGACTGGGGCATTGGAGAAAACCAGGAGCTAAGGGGTATTAACAGAAAGATAGGGTCATGATGTAAGGCGGAAGGGCTGGGGGCGAACCAATTGAGAAGGCGCGATCGAATCGTGATCCTGCGGTGATGCTGACCAGTGGGTCTGCATCTTCAGATCCCGTTACTAGATTCCGTTACTAGATCCCGTTACTAGATCCAGTCAGTCACGCGAATGAGCCATCGCAGTTGGTGCAGTTTCACCATGCGATCGAGCCTTAACTATCCTTACATGAACTTGCTCTGGGCCATGCAAGGTTTCGGGATCCCCCCATCACCGAAATGCTGGCAAGAGTTTGACAATATCTTGGTCTCTTTGCTCAGCTCCCAGGCGATCGACATTTTAGTAGTCAATCACTACACTGTGAGTCGAGCCATCACACTGATATCAACGGAGTTGTCATCATGGGTAGATGGTTTAAATCGCCATCCCATCTTCACTCCGTAATCTGCCATGATTGAAATCAGCCCCAGGCAAGATTCATTGGACTCTTCAAGCCCCATTTGCTCTAGTCGTTGAGCATAAAGTAGGTCAAGATCAGTCGTCAAAATATCATGGATGTGCTTCTGAAACCGGATGGCGCGATCGGCCGTTGTGCTATTGCAAACCAGAAGCAAGATGCTGGACTCATAGAGATAGAGAGAAATGGTGACTGGGCTGTTCACCCGTTCATCACTGAACTTAATCGCATTCTCAATGAGTTCATTGGCGACATAGCTAATACAGGCTTTAACATTTTCTTGAGTGCTGGAGCTATCGGCCGCGTCCTCATTGTTGCCCGGAAAAAAGGTGGCGAAATAGTCGCCCAAAAAATCGGCCGATAGTCCATAGTTGCGCCAACGAATTTTGCGAGCTTGCGCACTCGGCGAAAACCCCAAGGTTAGGTATTCTTGGGTATCAGGTAGGGAATCGTAAAACTCGCCTAAGGTTACATTCATCACGCTTATGCATTGACCAAGCTAAGAATAGGATAAGGCAAAATTTTCCGAGAGTAGAGGGCTGAATTCAGCGTCAACAATGTTTTGGAAACTCCAAGTCATACCCTAAACTACCAAAACATTCGCACCGTCACAGTTTGGCTGGCTGGTTTGGGAGGGCTTGGATTCGGCTCCGGTGCATGATTGCAGGGCTTTCTCCTTGCGCGATCGAGGGCAATGGCTCACTCAAAATCATGACTTCAAAGGCTCCACCGAATTTTTAGGATGATCAGAAAGATGATCAGAAAGATGATCAGATCTCCCAGAACCTTATGCTTTCCAGTGACTCCGACCGCGCTTCGGTTAATGAGTCGGCAGACGCTGGCGATCGCTCGGCGGATTTTGCAGGAGTTGTGGCGACGCAAGCGCAGCTTGGTGTTTTGGTCGCTGTTTCCGGCGCTGGTGTTGGTGCTGAATGGGTTGATTTTGGCGGAGCGGGCCCAACTGCCGATCGCGGCGGCCTTTGAGCGGGCGGCTCCGGTGTCCTGGGTGGGGGCGGCCCTGTTTTTTAGCTGCCTGGGCGGCACGGTGGCAACCCTGGTGGGCGAGCGAGAGTCGGGCACGTTTCGGCGGCTGGGCCTGTCGCCCCTGGGTGGCATGGCTTATTTTTTGGGAATTAGCCTCGCTCACGGGGCGATCGCCCTAGGCCAGGCGGTCATTGTAGGAATCATTGCCACCGCCGTGGGGGCCCAGTTCCAGGGGGCCTGGTGGTTGGGCGGGGCGATCGGGTTGCTGAGTGTGTTGGCCTATGTGGGGGTGGGCTTTGTGCTGGGGGGACAATTTGCCCGGCGCACGGAAGATGTGAATGCGTTGGTGGCGGCCTTGGGCGTGCCCCTGCTGATTTTGGGCGGCAGCTTTGTGCCTGCCTGGCTGTTTCCACCCCTGTTGCAACAGTTGGCCCGCTTTGACCCGATTTACCACATGAATGAAGCCCTGTTGCGGGTGGCTAGCGAGGGAGCCACGGCCGCTGACATTGCCTTGCATCTGTGGGTGTTGGGCGGAGTGGCGATCGGGGGCTTGGGCCTGAGCGCGGTGACCTATCGACAACTGTTACGGCGCGATCGCTGCCTTTAGGGCGCTCCATCCTGGGGAACGCGCTACGCTGAACTTGCAGTCATTTTGGCCCCTTCCGAGGGCCCTTGCTCCCAACCATGCCTAGCTATCCCGGAATTTCCAGCGAAGCCTTTCGTCATCCGCTCGATCGCGAAGCCGAGCAAGCCCTGCGAAGCCTGCCGGGATTTGACTTGGTGGCACGCAAATTTCTAGAAGTGGCGGTCGATCGGCCCCAATATCTCTACCATATGGGCAACAGCGTCCAAGTGGGGCCCCGTCAATACGCCAGCCTGCATCAGCTCCTACGGGAGTGCTTGCGAGACCTCGATGTGTTCCCGGAGCCGGCCCTGTTCGTCAGCCAAAGCTATCAGGTCAACGCCTTCACCATTGGTCAAGAACAGCCCACCTTGGTGCTCACCACCGCCCTGCTGGAATTGCTGAACGAAGCCGAATTGCGCGTGGTGTTGGCCCACGAATTGGGGCATTTGAAATGTGGCCACAGCACCCTCACCCAAATGGCCATTTGGACGCTGTATGCGGCTTCCATGGTGGGGCAAATGACCATGGGCTTAAGCAACATGCTAATTAGCAACGCATTGGTCATGGCGTTTTATGAATGGAAGCGCAAGGCCGAACTGTCGGCCGATCGAGCCGCCCTGATTGCCACCGATGATCTCGACACCGTATTGATGACCATGGTGAAAGTGGCCGGCGGCAGTCCCAAACATTTGCAAGAACTGAGCCTTGCGGAATTCAAAAAGCAAGCCCGCGACTACCAATCCCTGGACGCGGATGCCATGAATCAGGCTTATAAATTCTTTCTTTACAACAACTTGCCCCAGGGCATGTACAGCAGCCATCCCTTCCCTGTAGAGCGAGCCAGCTATCTCCAAAATTGGGCCACTTCGGCGGAATATCAAGCCATTCGGCGCGGGGACTATCAACGGGATGTGGCTCAAGGGGCCGTGAATGTGACGGCAAATGCAACCACCACGGCGCGCTCAACCGGCAACACCGAAGCCGATCGCCTGCGCCAACAAATTGAAGACCTGCAACGGGAACTCGATCGCCTGCGCCCGGCGCGATAGAAGTTGCTAGAAACTCGCAAAAATCCACGCGAGTAAGCACAAATCGCAAAGTACAAGCCGAAAGGCAACAAGTGCAAACCGAAAAGTGCAAACCAAACAACACAAACCAATCAGGCCAGATTAATCAGGCCTGATCAGGCCCTTCAAGACGCACCCTCCCAACGACCAGAAAAACAAGGGGCTTAAGCCCCTTGTCTCAGGAATGAGAACAGAGAGCTTAAGCCCCTTGTCTACCCCCATTGGTGCTAGGGGCTATTCTGCAAGTTATTCTTCGCCCTTGCCGTCCACTTGCACCAGGCGAATGTGCTTGTAGCCCAGCTTGATCTCAAACTCATCGCCCGGCTTCAGACCCATGCTTTGGGTATAGGTCGAACCGATCACGATTTGGCCATTTTGATGCACCGTCACGCGATAAGTCGGTTCGCGACCCCGGCCATCCTTGGCACTTTCCGGATCAATCCGCGTGCCTTTTGCTTCCAACAATGCATCATAAAACTCAGCCAAGTTCACCTGGACTTGGCCGCTTTTGGTCTCTTTGTAGTAGCCGCAGCGCTTTGCCTTTTCGCGACGGGGCAGATTCGAGAGTTCCTTCAGTTTTTGCAGTAGGGCTTTACCCTTCAGCGGTGTGGGTTGTTGAGCAGTTGCGGAATCACTCATTGCTGTCAAACATTCAGTTCAGTTAAAAAAGCCTAGCCCGGCTGAATCGGAGTTCCCCAGATGCAATTGCCCTTTAACCTAAGAACGCAACCGACGTAGCCTAGCGCGTTCCCTAGTCGAGACCAATTGCTCCGAACTTCCCCAATTCAGACATCACTTCCTCAGAGACTCTTCGAATCATTGGAGGGTGATCAAACCCCGATCGATCTTGGCTGGATCGATTGTTCGATTCGACTGGATTGGCCCCCTCAAAAATCAGGGATTTGCCATAATCTGGCAAAATCCAGCGGTAATTCTACAAACGATCAAACCGCACAATCTTGCATCGAAGGATGGTCAGTGAGGATGTCTCTCTCGATCGGAATCAGGTTTTACCGGTGTTGATCATGCTCTGACAGGCAGCCTAAATTTAGACCGGCCAATGCCAATCATGGCTGAAGCCTAGGATTTACCCATAAAAATTGATCGCCTAGAGACTAAGCACGGAGATAAATTTTTGAGGCAGCTTTAGATGCGCTCCTGGGCAGAATCCAGAAAAACACCGGAATCGAGATTGACTACATTAAGACTATAGCCCCAAGCGGCAGAAATTTGAATCGGACTGCTCAAAATTTTTAGATTAAAAAAAGCTCTTGGCTCCCTATAGATTGATCTATCCCCCAGGGTGGGTTCGATTGCTTTGATCAGTTCGGGATGACGGCCTTTGTCGCTAAGGCTAAAGCGGGGCTGGCCAAAAGTAAAGACAAGGGGAGCGGAAAAAATAGAAAATGTATCCTTCTCAGGGAAGAAGCACTGCAAATTGGGTGTTTTTGGATGATTTTTACGGAAGGGGGCAAGGCGATCGGACGATGGGCGCGGGGTGCTCAAACTCTCCTCAAAAAACATTGCAGATTGTTGTGACGGGGGAGCGGGTCTCCCACCAATTTGCGACTAGACTAGTATCAAATCCCTGCCGTATTTGCCGAATCGACCAGCCGTGCAAGTCACTTTCCAAATCATGCGTCGGGAACCCGGATCGTCTCCTCGGGTTCAGTCCTATCGCCTCGACAATGTTTTACCCGGAAATACGATTCTGGATTGCCTGAATCGCATCAAGTGGGAGCAAGATGGCAGTCTTGGCTTTCGCAAGAATTGTCGAAATACGATTTGCGGAAGTTGTGCCATGCAGATTAATGGCCGATCGCGCCTGGCCTGTAAAGAAAATGTCTCGGAGATGTTGACCCGGGCGATCGGGACGGATGAGCATGACGAACCGGTGATCACCGTGGCTCCAATGGGCAATTTACCGGTGATTCGAGATTTAGTGGTAGATTTGCAGCCGTTTTGGGCCCGGTTGGAATCAATTCACCCATCGGTGAGCCGGGCGGAGCAGTTAGCGGCGGCGGAAGTGGCGGCGGCCCAGGAGCGATCGCTCCAGCAAAATCAGCCAGTCTCAACAAATCAGGCAAGCCAGGCAAGCCAGGCAAACCAGGTAAGCCAGACGGATCAACTTTTAGATCAACCTCTAGATCAACCTCCAGATCAACCTTTGCGGGAAACGCGCCAAACGCCGGATCAGCGGGCCTTGTTGGAGCAGGCGGGCAACTGTATTGCTTGCGGGGCTTGCTATTCGGAGTGCAACGCGGTGATGGTGAATCCGCAGTTTGCGGGGCCCCAAGCCCTGGCGAAGGCGCAGCGGTTGGTGGACGATACGCGCGATCGGGCAACGGCGGAACGCTTAAGCCAGTTGGGTGAGGATGGCAGCGGTGTTTGGGGTTGCACGCGCTGTTTTGCTTGCAATGAGGTTTGCCCGATGGAGGTGAACCCGCTCGATCGCATCTCGCGCATTAAGTCGGTGCTGTTGGCACAGGCGGCGACGACCGGCGAGGCGATCGAACGACCCTTACGCCACCGCCAGACGCTGGTGCAGATGGTGCGCGAGGGGGGCTGGATTGATGAGCGTCAGTTTGCCATTCGGGTCATTGGCAATTCGGGACGCGATTGGCGAGGGCTGGCCAGTTTGGCTCCGGTGGGCTGGCGGATGGTGGCTCGGGGCAAAATGCCGCTCACGTTTGAAAAATCCGAGGGCACTGACCAAGTGCGAGGTCTGATTGATGCGGTGCGGGCGGTGGAAGCGGCCCAAGGCACGGCCCAGCCACCCTCGCCCGATCGGGAATCCTAGGATCGCGAATCCGGGGAATCCTGTTGTTGAGGTTGAAAGTGGCTCCTACCGAGAACCAAAGGGATCGGGAACCGCTGGCCGGCCCAGCTTGGCCCACAGTTCTGCCTCAATGCGTTTGACGATCGACTGTTCATCCAAGGTGGCCAACACCCGCCCGATCGCGGCCCTGGGCCCATCGGGGCCCCAGGAGGCATCGTTGGCTAGGTAGGTTTTGGTTGCTTGGCCGATCGCGTAGGAAGAAACTCCGGCGATCGCGGCTTGGGTGGCGGCGATCGACAGATAGGGCACGGTGGTGATCCCGCCGGTGGCGACGGTGGACAGGCCCAAAAATCCCTTGAGGGCGCTGAGGCCCAACCGGGCGATCCATTCTCCGGCGCTGAGGCCACCTAGCCCGATCGCGATGGTTTTCATCAGGGCGATCGCGCCCCGTTGGCCCATGGGAATTCCGTAAAGCCGCGAGAGGGCCAAAATGGTGGCCAGGTCGATCGCCGCGCCCCCCACCAAGTCCAACACCACCACGGGATTCACTGCCACGGCGATCGCTTTGGCAATCGTGCCATTCCAAATCAGGCGATCGGCAGAACGATCCCGCAGGGCCAACTTGCGCGACAGGATCCGATCGCCCGCTGCTTGGGCATAAAGCAAAGAATTCAGGGCCACCAATGCCTTGCCCTCCCTTGCCAACACCTCCAAAATTTTCAGCTTCAGACTTTCTACCTGGGGCGCGCCCCGTTGCAAATCTGCCGCGATCGTCCCGTCGGGCCGCTGCACCGCCTGGGCCACCAGGGGAGCCGCCGCCACCATCACAATCTCATCAGGCGAAAGCAACTCCCGCACCCGATCGTCCCGAATCTTTTCGTAAATGGCCTGTCGATCGGCCTCGGGAAACTGATCAATCTTGTTCAACACCAGCAGAATCGGCTTTCCCGCTTCCCGCAACTGAGACAGGGCCTCGCATTCCACTTGGGTCATGTCCCCGGCCACCACAAACAGGATCAGATCTGATGCTTGCCCCACTTCCCGCGCCAGGGCCGCCCGCGCCGCCCCATTCACTTCATCAATGCCCGGCGTGTCCACCAGTTCCACTTGGCCTAAACTGGACGGCACTGTCCAATGAATGCTCCGGCTGGATTGGGTTACGCCGTGGGTGGGGCCCGTTTCAAAGACCGATCGCCCCAACAGGGCATTGAGCAAGGAAGACTTGCCGCGACTGACGGCCCCAAACACGGCAATTTGAACCCGCTGATCCTCCAGCTTGTCCAGCATTTGCGCCAAACCCTCCAGATCTGGCTCCAGACCCGATCGCTCCCGGGGGGTCAAGTCCAACCGCTCCATCAGCGATCGCAGGGCCGATCGGGCTTGGCGATAGGCCAACTCCGCATCTAAATCCGCCAAGGACTCGATCGCCGCATCCAATTCCCGATCGACCGCATCCCACTCGTCTAGGCGATCGTTGCTCTCAAAATCATCGCCCTCAAAATCATCACTCTCAAAATCGCCGCGATCCAAGCCACTCCCATCAACATCGGTGGGTCGATCCATCGGCCCTTCCATTGACTCAGAAAATTCAGGATTTGGCGGAATGGCAGCCATGGGCGATCGGGAATAACCATTAAGAATAGAAATTGATCTAAACCACACTCGTCAGAATTGGATCAGACCTTTTTTGGCGATTAATAATTCCTGACCGGCCTTCGATCGCCTGCCTTGGGTGTTGGTCATGCTGTAGGGCTTTGTCCAGGGTAAACAATCCGCCCAATCGGCCGGATAGAGATCCTGAATTGCTTCACAATTATCGATCGTCATCAGCCAATTGTGGGGACAATCGCGCAGGGCTGCCGCCAATTGTTGATGATTAAACCCCTTGTGCAAATCGCCCGATCGCCCATAAAGCCGCGATTGTTCTGCGGAAAAATAGGGCGGATCGAGAAAAATAAACACATCTTCACCGGGCGCATGAATTAGCGTCTGATAGTCACCGAGGGTCAAGCGCACCCCCGCCAACCGACCTTGCAAATTTTCCAGCCGTTGAATGCTGGACTCCGTGAATCGACCGCAATAGGCCGCCGCCGTCATGCCGCCGGATTCCGTGAGGCCGCTGGCGGTGCTGCGATTCAAAATAAAAAATCGCGCCGCATTATGGAGCCGATCGCCCGGTAAGTCCGCCAGTTTTTGTTGATAGCGATCGCGAAATTCCACCCATTGATCGCACTTGCGCCGCTCACCGTCGTAGTCATCCCGCAGCGATCGCACCAACCGGGCCAGGGCGATCGCATCGGTTTGCACCTGCTGCCAAAAATCCATCAACAACGGATTCGCATCATTCGCCCAAAATGCTTGCGCCACCCGCGACCCGATCGCATGGAGCAACACACTGCCACCCCCTAAAAACGGCTCCCGATATTCCTTAGCCGATCGAAAGTATTGCGTAAAAATCGGCAAATCTTTTTGTTTCCCCCCCGGATATCGCAGGGGCGATCGCCAATCACGCAACCGTTCCGATCGGCTTTGATCGGTGACCACAGGGCGATCGGGTGAATCAGGAGTCATCGTTTTCATGGAATGCTGAAGGGCTGACGGTCATGCGCCCCTGCGAATGGTGATGGGTCTGATTCGTGACTATATCTGTGACTGTATCCATAACCGCGATCGCCTCCAAGCCAATCAACGGGCGATTGTCAGCAACGCGATAGAATAAGACCTCTGAATCGGCCCGGCAAGTTGCCCGTCGATGATCCGTTTACCCCATCGGACTGACGCACCCCCAGCAGCACTGGGGCAATCAGCAGCACTAGGACAAGGGACTTAAGCCCCTTGTCTGAGTAGACTATCGCGCTAGTCCTAAATCTGAGAGATACATACACCCACCACAGAGTGATCGACCGTCATGAGCCAAGGAACCCTCTTCGACAAAGTTTGGGATTTGCACACCGTCGCCACATTGCCCTCGGGCCAAACCCAACTGTTCGTTGGCCTGCATCTGATCCACGAAGTGACCAGCCCCCAAGCCTTTGCCATGTTGCGCGAGCGGGGTCTCAAAGTGCCGTTTCCCCACCGCACCGTGGCCACCGTTGATCACATTGTCCCCACCCAATTGCAACAACGCCAGCGGCCCTTCGTGGATTCCCTGGCCGAGGACATGATCGTGGCCCTTGAGCAAAGCTGCCAAGAATTCGGCATTCGGTTCTATAACATCGGCTCCGGTAAGCAAGGCATCGTCCACGTGATTGCCCCCGAACAGGGTCTGACCCAACCGGGCATGACGATCGCCTGCGGAGACAGCCACACCTCCACCCACGGCGCATTTGGGGCCATCTCCTTTGGCATCGGCACCAGCCAAGTGCGCGATGTGCTGGCTTCCCAAACCCTGGCCATGACCAAGCCGAAGGTGCGCCGTGTGGAAGTGAATGGCAACCTGCGCCCCGGAGTCTACGCCAAAGACGTGGTGTTGCACATCATCCGTAAGCTGGGTGTGAAAGGCGGCGTGGGCTATGCCTACGAATACGCGGGCACGACCTTCGAGGCCATGAGCATGGAAGAACGGATGACCGTTTGCAACATGAGCATCGAAGGCGGCGCGCGTTGCGGCTACGTGAACCCCGACCCAATCACGTTTGATTATTTGCAAGGGCGCGAGTTTGCCCCCAAGGGAGCCGATTGGGATGCGGCGGTGGCTTGGTGGACGAGTGTTCGCAGCGATGCGGATGCTGAATACGACGATGTGGTGGTGTTCGATGCGGCGGACATTGAACCGACCGTCACTTGGGGAATCACGCCCGGTCAGGGCATCGGCGTGACAGAAACGATCCCGACGGTCGATGAACTGGACGAGGGCGATCGCTCGATCGCCAAGGAAGCCTACGACTACATGCAACTGGCCCCGGGCCAGGCGATCGCTGGAACCAAGGTGGATGTCTGCTTCATCGGCAGTTGCACCAACGGCCGGATCAGCGACCTGCGGGAAGCTGCCAAGGTGGCCCAAGGTCGCCAAGTGGCCGAAGGGATCACCGCCTTTGTCGTCCCCGGCTCCGAATCCGTGAAGCAAGCGGCCGAAGCGGAAGGCTTGCACGAAATCTTCAAGGCCGCCGGGTTCGAGTGGCGGGAAGCGGGTTGCTCCATGTGTTTGGCCATGAACCCGGACAAGTTGCAGGGCAGCCAAATCAGCGCCTCTTCTTCGAACCGCAACTTCAAGGGCCGTCAGGGTTCCGCCAGCGGTCGCACCTTGCTGATGAGTCCGGCGATGGTGGCAGCGGCGGCCGTGACCGGTTCCGTCACCGACGTGCGCGAATTGCTGTAACGGCGATAGTCGCCAACCCCAAGTACTGGTAAGGGCAGGTTTGAAACCTGCCCCTACTAGCACGTCAAGCTTATTTTGATAGGTCAAATCAAACGACTGTTGCCGTCACCAGATCGTTAGGCAGCAAGATGCTCAAGTCCCTTGTTACGACGACTGACTTCGCGACTTTGACCCAGTAAATTAAGGCAGCCGCGCTACT
The DNA here is from genome assembly GCF_043235035.1 of Limnothrix redekei LRLZ20PSL1. NCBI lineage: Bacteria > Bacillati > Cyanobacteriota > Cyanophyceae > Pseudanabaenales > Pseudanabaenaceae > Limnothrix > Limnothrix redekei. The sequence goes on from NZ_JAZAQF010000001.1 coordinate 221,217, forward strand.
ACGGTTGATTGGAATTCAACCCAAAATGACTCGGGATTATTACTCAGGCATTTTTGAGGAATGGTGGCTGGTGATCAGCCATTGTGAACCATCCCAACGGTAAGAATAGCTGTAGCGAGCCTTCACCGTTGCGCCGGTTTTGGCAAAGGTAAAGGTATAAAGTCCCGCATCGATCGCGTAGTTACAACCGATATCAACCATCCGCAGATCAATTTTGCCCGAGGGTTGATTTTCTAGAAAATGGTGAAAATAATCGGCTTTTTCGGCAGGAGTCAAGCGCGGCTTGTTGGAAACCGTCGGCAATAGAATCGATCGCGCCGCATAGTTAGCAACCACCTTTTCAGGATCACCTGTTTGTAGTGACTGGTTCCAGCGATCAAACAAGGCCGCAACTTCAGCTTCATTGGCCATCTTGCAAGTGGTAGCCAATTGCGCCGTTTGGGCTTCGCGAGCTTGGACGGACTGCCCCGTCCCTGCTTTGATGACGGTGATGGCTCCTGTGGTGGCGATCAAGGCAGTTGCGGCCAAAGATTTCGCCCAAAAATTCATTTTCATCTCTGCGGTCGTTCCTTCAAAAGTTAGTGGAGTTGATACCCAATTATGTGGAATTCAGGAACTTCACACAATGACTTGCTAATTAGAATTTTGTCGTAATCCATCTCATTTTGCTTGTTACAGCACTTATCGATGAAATGAGGTACTACAGGAGAGATGAGCAAGCCAAGGGATAGATGACGCATGAAAGCCTACTCAGTGGATCTCCGAGAAAAGATTGTGGCAGCACACCTGGTCAATCAAGAATCGATCCGCAAAGTTGCTGCTCGGTTTTCTGTG
>NZ_JAZAQF010000019.1:0-500 GCF_043235035.1 Limnothrix redekei LRLZ20PSL1
GAATGCCGATAGCAGCAATCCGGAGCGCATCATCCCGGGTCTGATGGCCGTCGGTGAAGCCGGCTGCGCCTCGGTGCACGGGGCAAACCGTCTCGGCTCCAACTCGCTGATCGACCTTGTGGTCTTCGGTCGCGCAGCCGCGATCCGGGCTGCCGAGGTCATCAACAAGGCTGAGCCGATCACGCACCTCAACGTTGCCGCCTGCGACAAGATCATGGACCGCTTCGACAAGACGCGTCACGCTTCGGGCCAGACCCCGACTGCCGTGCTGCGCGACAAGATGCAGCGCGCCATGCAGGAAGACGCGGCCGTCTTCCGCACGCAGGAATCGCTCGAAAGCGGCTGCCGCCGCCTCGACGCGATCTGGAAGGAACTGCCTGATATCAAGGTCACCGACCGCTCGATGATCTGGAACTCCGACCTCGTCGAAACACTCGAGCTGCACAACCTGATGGCCAATGCGATCACCACGGTCTATGGCGCCGAGGCCCGCAAGGAAA
>NZ_JAZAQF010000046.1:0-1003 GCF_043235035.1 Limnothrix redekei LRLZ20PSL1
AATTACAGCACTTTCCAGTGCTATGAGGTGCAGTAGCAGCAATGAGCAAACCAGTTTCTGAGATATTGGGGATCAATTAATCGAAGAGCAACCGCCAGCAGTTGATCAAGCATTGCGGTAGTGGTAGGAGCAAATCCTAGAACAAACGACTTCAGTTGTGACCACAACAGCTCAATCGGATTGAAATCTGGAGAGTAGGGGGATAAATCAATGACCCGTGCCCCGACTGCTTCAATCTTGGGCACAATGCTGGCTAACTTATGAACTGAGAGGTTATCCATCACGACAACCGCACCAGCCCAGAGTTGAGGAATTAAAAAATGATCGATAAATACGTTAAATGCTGCTCCATCTAGAGACCCATCTAGGGTCATCAAGGCCAAAACTCGATGAACGGTTATTGCTCCGACAGTAGTCACTTTCTTTCCTCGGTAAAATGCCTGCGCCTCTCGTAGTCTTGTCCCCTTCGGTGAACGACCATAGGGACGATTACTCCCCAACAGGAAGCCTGATTCATCCAGGAACACCAAGTTGGCTAGGTCGATACCCTCAATCTCTTGCCAATAGTCAACTCTCAGCCCTTGCACTCTTTCGGTAGCGGCTTGGCTGGCATATCGAGTTTTTTTTACGGGATAGTTTTAATTTGTTTAAACAGCGGTGCATGGCTGATGAGCTAACCCCATGACCCGTCAGTTGTGCAAAGGATTCACACAATTCTTTGAGGGTGGCATCAGGACGCTCTGCCACCAGGTCTCTGACCTGTGCTTGCGCTTCGGCATGACTCAAATGACTCAGCCGAGGTTTCCCTCGATGCTTCAGAGCTAGATTGCCTTTCGTTCGGTACTGCTTCACGAGTTTTTGGACGAGACTTTTGGCCACAGAAAACCGAGCAGCAACTTTGCGGATCGATTCTTGATTGACCAGGTGTGCTGCCACAATCTTTTCTCGGAGATCCACTGAGTAGGCTTTCATGCGTCATCTATCCCTTGGCTTGCTCATCTCT
>NZ_JAZAQF010000100.1:0-487 GCF_043235035.1 Limnothrix redekei LRLZ20PSL1
AATCCGCCAGGGAACCTTGGGCCACAATTTCGCCCCCATGGATGCCCGCGCCGGTGCCAATATCCACCAGTACTGTTTTTCAGTTTCCATTTCTGACTAAAACAGATGTGGATGGAAACCCAGGTCTTTACCCTGATTCTTGGAACATGATAGGGCTCATGCCTGAGCCTGGCCAGCGGGTGAAAGATGTGACCCACATCGGTATTGCTTGGGTTAAAACCGTGGGAGCAGTTGTGTACTTCGGCCTGGATCAACCATGGGCTGCCACTTATGGTACAGCAGACGGTGTGATGAAAAGCTGGCTGAAACGCGGACCTAACCATTGGGAAAACCGCGTTCCTGATGGTACACACTGGCTGGATCCGTTTATGGGTGCTGATAGAAACAGTTTCAATTCGCCCTATCTGCGCGGAGGCCAGAAGCGCTTTGTATTCGGCTGCCGCCTAGAAGATGCTGCACCTGGAGACTACATGACCAATGCCCTTGC
>NZ_JAZAQF010000065.1:0-984 GCF_043235035.1 Limnothrix redekei LRLZ20PSL1
ACGTGAATTCGGGTTAAGCAGGGAGTTCAATGCCTAGTGTCGCTAGGTCAAGAGTGGGCTTCTTGGGCTGATGGCAGTAAGCAATCAGCCCACTGAGCAAATGCACAAAGCCACTGACTGGACTGCGGTGACGAGAGTGTTCAATCTGGCAACGGTTCTTGAGCTGGTCAATAACCGTCTCGATCAGCGAGCGTCGGCGGGCCAAGAGCTTGTCACTCATCCGCATCAAGAAATTCTTCATGTTTCGGCGGGGCTTGGCTAAAAACTGCAAGCCATAGTCCTGCCACAACCGCTCGGCTAACGCTTTCGAGACATAGCCTCGATCAGCAAACACCTTGCCCCAACAGTCCTTCAGCAAGTTGATAACCGGCTTGCGGTCATCGGTATTGCCAGGAGTCAGGCAACAGTCAAGCAGTTCGCCTTGATCGTTGACCACCAAATGCAGCTTGAGACCAAAGAACCAACCCATCGAGGTTTTGCCCCAGGTGGCTAACCCCTGAAACACCCGATGCTGGTGTGCCCGCTGCACATGACAAACCCGCAAGGCTGTGGAATCAATGAAACTAATGCCCCGACAGGTACCAAAGCAGTGACGCAAATAGGCACAGAGTGGCAGCAGCACCGAAGGCAAGTACTCAATTAAGCGGGAGTAGCTGACCAGGGCGGGAAATTCTGAGCGCCAGTAGACCGACACATGGTTGTGATAGTAGGTTTTGAAGTTGCGATAGCCCTGTTGATGAAACATCACCAGGATCGTGATGATTTCGCTGAGGCTCATGGAGCGCTGGCGTTGACGCTGCCGGAGACCGTCACTGAGCAAGCGTTGTGTCCATTGAGCTTCAAAGACTTGGCAGAAGTCATCGATTTTGCAGAACAGAGCTTCTAGACTGAGCATGGCGGGGTTGGGCTGAGTGTTGTTTTGGTTAATGCCTCAGCTTAACCAGCCCCGTCTTTCCTTCGCTCCCCTTATCCCGAATTCACGTT
>NZ_JAZAQF010000012.1:0-193216 GCF_043235035.1 Limnothrix redekei LRLZ20PSL1
TTTCGGATCTTCTCAGGACGCTATCGCAATCGTCGTCGCCGTTTTGGCTTGAGGCTTCATCTGCTGGCCGGGTTGCTCAACTACCAGGCAACACATCCAATTTGATTCGTGCAAGAGGTCTATTGATTGGGCTTCATGCAAAATTGACACCCCAGACCATGACTGAATCCCAGCTTCTCGAAGCTATTCTGCAACTGCCTGAGGGCGATCGGTTAGACCTGCTCGATCGGCTCATGGGCGCTCTAATTCAAGATTCTGGAAAGGCGAAAAATCTTTTTCAGCGCTATGTCTTATTACATTTATTGCAAGATCCAGACTGCTTAGCTGGGCTGAGTCCCACAGAATTAACCACCTTAGCCCACAGTCAGCTCACGAGCGATCGACAAGCGGAGCTAAAAAATCTTTTGGCGCGTAACAGTCAGCAGCCTAGCAGTTTAAGCTCTGAGGAGCAGTCACAATTTGATCAAATTCTCATAGAGATTGACCAGCTCAACTGGCTCAAGGCTCAAGCGCTCTGCACTCTGAAAAATCTTTAGCACTCGACAACCAAGATGCATGAATAAACTTGAAATCATAATTTTTTAACAATTGCTACTTTGCAGTGGATGATATTAAATATTGAAAATAGTTCAGACGGATATCTATGACTGTCCCTGATTATCAGAGCTTGATGTTACCACTATTGAAGTATGCAGGAAGCTGTCAGAATGAATTAACCACGAATGAAGCTGTTGAATTTTTGGCACAGGAACTTGAACTAACCGAAGATGACTTACATGAAATGCTGCCCAGTGGTAGTCAGTCTACTTTTGGGAACCGTGTTGGTTGGGCCGCAACTTATCTAAAAAAAGCAGGGCTTTTGGAGTCCACAAGGAGAGGATATTACAAAATTACAGATCGGGGCTATGAGCTTCTGGCCAAGCAGCCTAAAACTATTAACGTTAAGACTCTGGAAAAATATCCTGAATTTCTAGAATTCAAAAAACTAAAAGGTACTCGTTCAAGGGATGGAGAAAAGGAACTGGTTACTAAGCCAATGCCTGATTTTTCGACGGCAACTCCATCTGAAGCATTGGAGGCTGCTTATGAAAATCTTAGGGATGAGTTGGCTAGTGAATTATTGGCAAAACTGAAGAAGACTTCACCTAGCTTCTTTGAGTATGTGGTTGTTGAATTATTAGTCAAAATGGGCTACGGCGGCTCTCGTTCCGATGCTGGGCGAGCAATTGGCAAAAGTGGTGATGGCGGGATTGATGGAATTATCAAGGAAGATAAGCTTGGTTTAGATGTTGTCTATATCCAAGCTAAGCGCTGGGACAGCACGCCTGTGGGGCGGCCGGATGTGATGCAATTTGCTGGGGCGTTACAAGCACAAAGAGCTAATAAGGGCATTTTTATCACGACTTCCCGATTTACTGATGAAGCAAAGAACTACGTTTCTCAAATTGGGAGCAAGATTGTTCTGATCGATGGAGAACTACTAACTAGCTTGATGATTGATAACGATGTTGGAGTTTCAACTATTTCGCTTTATCCAGTCAAGAAAATTAACAGCGATTACTTTGACGAAGGACTCTAGTGATTAGTTGTTGTTGAGAGGTAGTCGAGCCAGGCGGTCATCACTTGGGGATTGCTGGCGAAATGCAAATGTACATAGCTGCCCAGGACGGAACCGACGCAATAGCCTTCCGTGAGTCGATCGCCCCGAGAGGTTAATAGGTCATAGCATTGGGCGATCGCCCCGGCCGCTTCGGGGTTTGCCACTTCCGAGTAGTGAAACCGATGGCCACGAATGGTTTCTCCTGAGGGCAAAGGGCCGCCAGGAGCGATCGTCGCTTCCACGTAACCCAGCTTGGGGCGGCGGGTCATTTGGATTTGCAGCGGTAATAAACCCAAGAGCGATCGCCCCGTGCCATCGGCCAGGGTCAGGCGATCGCACAGATAGATAAAGCCGCCACATTCCCCATAGATTGGTTTGCCGGCCGCGGCCATTTGGCGAATGGCCATTAAACAATCGGTGTTGCTGGCAAGCTGATCCAGGTATAGCTCCGGGTAGCCACCCCCAAGATAGAGCACGTCACAATCGGTGGGCGGCCGATCGACCAAGGGCGAAAATTCCACCAACTCCGCCCCTCGATCGCGCAGAAAATCTAAATTGGCTTCGTAATAAAAACAAAAGGCCCGATCGCGTGCGATCCCGATTTTGCGGGGCGATCGACAACTGACGGCAATTGGGGCGATCGGCACGCGTGGTTCAGGCTTCGGGGTTGGTTGCTCCCGTTGCAACCGTTGCCAGAGCTGATCCAAGTCCAGATGGGTTTCCAGCAAATCCGCCAGTCGATCGATATATCCCTCCCCCAACTGATCCTCATCGGCCATTTTGAGTCCCAAGTGGCGGCGATCAATCAATGCGGCCTCATCCCGGGGCACACCGCCCAAAATGGGCATTCGCACGCGATCGCGAGCAGCCCCCGCAATCCGATCCAAATGTGCTCCGCTGCCCACCCGGTTGCAAATTGCACCCAAAAACCGCAAATCCGGGTCAAAGGTTTCATAGCCCCAGATCAGGGCCGCCCCGCTACGCGACAGGCCCCGACCATCCAACACCAACACCACAGGCGCGTTCAACCACTTGGCCAGCTCGGCCGTGCTGCCCGCCTCTTGGTCGCCATAACCATCAAACAACCCCATGGCTCCTTCAATCACCGCCACATCGGCTCCGGCCACGGCGCGATCGAACAGCGCTTGGTTTGTTGCCTTAGGAAGCATCCAACCATCCAAATTATGAGACGGGCGACCCGTGGCCCGACGGTGATGGCCCGGGTCAATGAAATCGGGCCCCACTTTGAACGGCTGCACCACCCATCCGCGCCGCGTCCAAGCTCGCATCAGGGCGATCGCCACTGAAGTTTTGCCCACTCCACTGTGGGTTCCCGCCACCACTACCGTTGGAATCATGCTGCGATTGCACTCAAGGAATACGTTAACGGGGCCAGATTGCGCTTAAATTGCCTAGCAGCTTGCTCCCCATGGCCATGACCCTTCCCACAGCGCCCGCCTTGCCGAACCCGATCGACCTTTGGCAGTTAACCCTGCAATGGCAGCCCGACGCAGCCACCCAAGCCCAATTTCAGCGGCTCTATGAGGTGATCTTGGCGGGTAACCAACGGATGAACTTAACCCGCATTACGGAACCATTGGACTTTTGGGAAAAGCATCTTTGGGATTCGCTGCGGGGTCTATTTTCACCGATTTTGCAACCGGTACTGGCCCAGCGGGCCTCGCAGGCCATCACCGTGGCCGATTTGGGAACCGGGGGCGGCTTTCCAGGGCTACCGGGCGCGATCGCCTTTCCAGAATGGCAATGGTTGCTGATGGATAGCACGCGCAAAAAGATTCAGTTTGTGGCGGAGGCGATCGCGGAATTGGAGTTGGGCAATGTACAAACCGCGTGCGATCGAGCAGAGCAGTTCGTGCGGCGACCGGGCCCCAAACCGAATTTTCACCTGGTGACCTTGCGGGCCGTGGGTGCAGCGGATCTTTGCGCCAGCTACGCCCTGCCGATGTTGGCCCCGCGAGGCGTTGCGATTTTGTACCGAGGTCGCTGGAGCGCAGAGGAGGAAGCCAGCCTGCAAGATCCCCTCAGCCATTGGGGCGCAGAAATTTTGGGTGTAGATGCCTTTAAAACTCCAATGACTGAGGGCGATCGCCACTGCATCTATTTGCAAAAAATTGACTAGTTTCCCTCACCCGATCGCCCGTCAGTTCGTGGAAAAGCAGCAAACGGGCGATCGGGTAACTTGTCCCAAAAACATGAAACCTCGATCACCACTAGAAACAGGCATGATTATCATTTAAAAATCACCGCAAAGTCATAACAACCAAGCACTCATTTTTCAGAATTTCAGCATCAATCACTAGGGACTCTTCGGCGTAATGGCCGGAGTTGACAAGGTGTTAATAGGCTTAGGAACGTCCGACAGTTGACCAGGATTAAAGCCCAATTGAATCAAACTAATTGACATCAGTTTTTTGTCAACATAATGAATGAATAATTCTGGTTTTTCCTCAACACCGCGCGTGTTTTGCCGGGTTGCCAAATAACTCAGTAGCTCATTTCTGAGGCTCAAGCAAGATAAATAGATGGCGTGGCTATTTTTGATGTTTTCTTCTTGCTTGAAAGTCAAAGACAAATTACCGTAAAAAAGAACCACTCCTGAAGAAACCAAAAAAACATTAATCACAGCATTATTCACTTCACCCCAACCTTCTTTACTAATAAAAAATAAACAAATAACAGCGATCGCTCCCAGCGTACACATCATTGCCAGCGAAATATAATACTGTTTATAGAAAAAGCCCATAATTGAAGCATTGCGATCAATCAAGACCTCAACATCCTGCAGTTGAAAAATTAATCTTGATTTCACAGAGGGCTTCGGCTTTAGCCATGCCGTTTGTAAAGCAATTTGTTCCTTAGTGAGCTTTTGGGGTGCAGTAATCCATTTTTGCTCCCATTGGCTACTCACGAGTAACAAAACATAATAAGCAATCCCAACCAAGCTCAAAAGCACCAGAACCAAAACAATATGGCCGAGGAATGTGGGCTGGCGCTTTTGGCCATTCATGATCGCCCAAGCAAGCCAACTGGGAATTTGGGGGGAAACAGGCTCTTCCATGTCCAAAAACTTTAGCCTCTTTATTGGCTAGGGATCAAGGTAGATGGGTTGTTCCATCGCCTCTTCCCAGGTAAACGGCGGGGCGATCGGGAAGGTCTCTAGCGCCAACCCAGTCTCACTGTAGGCCTCATCGCGAGCATCCGCATAGGCTGCTCGGATTGCCTCCGGAAGCTGAGATTTGAGAGCTGATTGCTCAAGAGCAACGAAGAAGCAACTACAGTACGAATTTGATATATTGATAGCAACATCATCAAAGAATTCACGGTTAGTTATTACTATGGGTCTAAAATCTAAGCGAACTTCTCCCATTTTTTTGAATGTGGAATCTAACAGCTCCCTTGAGCAAAATCATGTTTCTGTGCATCCTCGCAGTCGTCGTAAAATTGCCTTTGGCTGGTATGGCGGTAAGTTTTCCCACTTAGATTGGCTCTTACCTCTTTTACCCTCATGTCATCATTACTGCGAACCCTTTTCCGGATCGGGGGCTGTTTTGCTGAATCGGGAACCATCTCCCGTTGAAACGTACAACGATATTGATGGTGAAGTTGTTAATTTCTTTCGAGTTTTACGAGATCATTCAGATGAGTTGATTCGAGCGATCGCCCTTACGCCCTTTTCCCGGGAAGAATATTATCAGGCAATCTATGACGATTTAGATAGTCTAGATGATATTGAGCGTGCCCGCCGGTTTTATATTCGCGCTCGGCAAACCAGAACCGGTTTAGCACAAACAGCCTCCTTAGGACGATGGGCAAATTGTAAAGACACCAGTCGATCGGGGATGTCCGGGGTTGTGTCTCGATGGCTGGGCGGTGTCGAAGCATTGGATGCGATCGCCCTCCGTCTCTTGCGGGTACAGATTGAAAACCGGCCAGCTCTGGATGTCATTCGCCTTTACGATGGCCCCAACACATTCTTTTACTGCGATCCGCCCTATCTGCACGAAACCCGAGGTGATACCAAATCCTATGGTTTTGAAATGACTGAGCAAGAACATCAAGAGTTAGCTCTCGCTCTAAATCAATGTCAGGGAATGGTTGCTGTTTCGGGATACGATCATCCAGTCATGGAAGATCTATTTCCCAAATCAAAATGGCAAAAAATTCTTGGCCCGCAAAAAACAATTCATTCCACTAAAGATACGCGCCAAGAAATTTTGTGGATTAATTATTCATTACCTCAGTCCCAATCAGATTCTGATTCTGTTCAGCGAGAGCTATTCTGATGACACCGGATCAAATTCTTGGACAAATTTACCAATCAGCGCTCATCGCGGGGAATCGTTCCTTAATTCAGGACTCTAGGCTGATAGAGCATATCAACCGAGTTTGCCAATGTACGAGCAACCGTTCAGGCGTAAGGTTCCTGATGGCTTGTCTGTTGGGTAAACTTGATCGCCCCGAGGTCGATCCCCGAAAGCCATATACTAAAATTGGCGACTCCGATAGCTTTTCTGGTCGCAGGTATGACGAAGACTATTTGACACTATTTATCAATCAACATCAACTGCCTGTTAATTCAACAACTGCATTTCTTACTCCTACTTTCCGAAATCATGATCAGCCCTTGACTACAGATCGCGAATTAGTAGGCAGGCCGGTTGAGCTATATCGCTCAGTCCTTATTCTTCTGGAAGATGTGGCAGAAAGTCGTATTTCTGCTGAAGACTTACTAACTGAAATTGTGAGAGTGCTTCTAGAGATTCGTGATGAGCAATTACACCGGATCAACTCATTATTATCTAGCCTAGAGCGATCGCGGGGATCTTTACCTTTATCGACAGAGGCTATTATTAAACTCATCACTCAGCATTTAGCTTGCAAAAACTCTAGCCGCTTACCAGTGCTCATTGTGGCAGCCGCTTATCAAGCAGCAAAACACCATCTGGGAGAAAAAATCCTGTCGCTACAAGCTCACAATGCTGCCGACCTACAGACAGGATCGCTTGGCGATATCGAAATCACCCTACAGGATGATTCTGCCGTTATCACAGCTTATGAAATGAAAATGCGTGCAGTTACCAAGACTGATATTGACTCTGCAATTTCCAAAATTTTGAAGGAAGGTCAGACCGTTCAGAACTATATTTTTATTACAACTGAGCCGATTGACCAACAGACCATGGATTATGCAGCAACTTGGTATGAGAAAACAGACGGCGTAGAAGTTTCTATTTTGGACTGCCTGAGTTTTCTACGACATTTTCTAAGCTTGTTTCATCGAATTCGCCAGAATTATCTAAATGCCTATCAAGATCTGGTTTTGAATGAACCAAATTCATCAGTTAGCCAAGCTCTCAAGGAAGCATTCTTGGCACTTCGCCAAGCAGCAGAAAGTGACGACTAGTTTCTACGAACAGCTCTAGACCAACAAAAATCCCCCAGCCGGGGCCGGGGGAACATCGTCAGGGTGCATCTACCTGACCATTACTAGCGATCGCCCCGTGCGCCATCCGGAAGGTTCTTGCATTCCCGGCCGGAATAGCGACAATGGCATCGAGATCGATCGCCCCATTGCTGCCCCATGCCCGCCCCCGCTGACTTGGCCCGCCGCGCTGACCAACTGCGCCAAAAACTCCAGGAAGCCAGCTACGCCTACTACGTGCTGGACAATCCCGTGATGGAAGACGCGGTGTACGATCGCCTCTACCGAGAACTGGAGCAACTGGAAACCGCATATCCCGAGCTGGTTTCGCCCGACAGCCCCACCCAGCGCGTGGGCGATCGCCCGGCGGAGCGGTTCCAAACGGTGCAACACGCGATCGCCCTCTACAGCTTGGAAAATGCCTTTGATTTGGCGGAGTTGCGAGCTTGGGAAGATCGCTGGCAAAAGGTGGCCGGAACCGGGGAGCGATCGCCCGTTCTGGAGGAATTGCCCCTGTTTCAGGCGGCGAACCCGGCTCGCTATGTGTGTGAACTAAAAATCGATGGCTCGGCGATCGCCCTCACCTATGAAGAGGGGCTGCTGGTGCGCGGGGCGACGCGGGGCGATGGGATTGCGGGCGAGGAGATTACCCAAAATATCAAGACGATTCGATCGATCCCGTTGCGGTTGAATACGGCCAATCCGCCGGCCCGGTTGGAGATTCGCGGGGAAGCATTTTTGCCCCTCAGCAGTTTTGAGCAGATCAATCGCGATCGGGCGGCGGCGGGCGAGGCCCTGTTTGCGAATCCTCGGAATGCGGCAGCGGGAACCTTGCGCCAACTGGATTCGCGAATTGTGGCGGAACGGAAGCTGGACTTTTTTGCCTACACGCTCCAATGGCCGGAGGAGCTGGACTGGCCCGATCGCCCCCGCAGCCATTGGGAGTCGCTGGAACAGTTGGCAGCTTGGGGCTTTCGGGTGAATCCGAACCGCGATCGCTGTGCTGACCTGGCGGCCGTTTGGGACTATTGCCAACGGTGGGATCAAGCGCGGCACGACTTGCCCTACATGACCGATGGGGCGGTGATTAAGCTCGATGATTTGGCCCTGCAAACGGCGGTGGGTTTCACCAACAAGTTTCCGCGCTGGGCGATCGCCTACAAATACCCGGCGGAGGAAGCGCCTTCGCGGTTGCTGTCGGTGACGTTCCAGGTGGGGCGCACGGGGGCGATTACCCCGGTGGCGGAACTGGAGCCGGTGCAGTTGGCGGGAACCACCGTGGCGCGGGCGACGCTGCACAACCGCGATCGACTGCTGGAGTTGGATTTGCACCTGGGCGACACGGTGGTGATTCGCAAGGCGGGGGAAATTATTCCCGAGGTGTTGCGGGTGTTGCCGGAGCTGCGGCCCGACGGCGCGACGCGGGTGCAAATGCCCAGCCATTGCCCGGCCTGTGGTGAGGCGGTGGTGCAGCCAGCCGATGAGGCCGTGACGCGCTGCATTAATACCTCTTGTCCGGCGATCGTTCGGGGCAGCCTGCGCCATTGGGCTAGCCGTGATGCGTTGGATATTGATGGGCTGGGGGAAAAGTTGGTGGAGCAATTGAGCGAGGCGGGCTTGGTCAAGTCCGTGGCGGATTTGTACGGGCTGACGATCGCGCCGTTGTTGACCCTGGAGCGGATGGGGCAAAAGTCGGCGGAGAAGTTGGTGAGCGCGATCGCCCGATCAACCGGCCAGCCCTGGGCGCGGGTGCTGTATGGACTGGGGATTCGGCATATCGGATCGAGCAATGCCAAGCTGCTGGCGGCCCAGTTTCGATCGGTTGAGGCCCTGGCCGCGGCCACCGAAGAGGAGTTAACGGTAGTGAACGGGATTGGACTAGAAATTGCCAAGTCGATTCGGGAATGGTTTGGCTCGGCGGCCAATCGATCGCTGGTCGATCGGCTGCGATCGGCGGGGTTGTCCTTGGTAGCATCCGACCCGGATCCGGATCAGGCGATCGCCCAGCCAACCAACGCAACCATCAGCGGCAAGACTTTTGTGCTGACCGGAACTCTCCCCACCCTGACTCGTCCAGAAACTAAGGCGCTAATCGAGCGATCGGGCGGCAAGGTCACCGGCTCCGTCAGCAAAAAAACCGATTACGTGGTGGTGGGCGAGGAGGCCGGCTCCAAACTAGACAAAGCGAGATCGCTCGGATTGGTCTGTATTTCAGAAGCTGAGTTGCTAGAATTGCTGGCAACGGCTTAGTCCAACATTTCAAGCTTTAACTACCCCAGACCACCGCACCAGACGCGCCAGACAAGGGGCTTAAGCCCCTTGCCCCCGGCGATTGCTGTGGCCCCTGGCTCCCCAAACGTCTTCGTCCGATTCTCTCTCCAGGCTTTGTTTATGAAGGTCGATCAACGTCCCCCCAGCGCTCAGCCCACCCAAGCTCCCCAGCCGATCGCCCCGTCGCGGCAACCGGGGTTATGGCGGCAACTCAGCAATAATTTCGCCCTGATGGCGACCGGGGGACTGGTGGCGATCGTGGCCACGTCGGCGGCGGGGATTGGCAACTGGGGCAAGGGGATTAGCGACTTTGTGGCGGCTCCCTTCAACACACCGCAGCCACCGGCCAAGGCCGATGTGCGATCGCTGACGATCGACCAAATTCGCGGGGCCAGCGAACTGACGACCACGGTGTTTTCGATGGAGGCGATCGTCCCAGCCCAGCGCGATCGGGTGTTGGGGCAATTCGTCGTCGGCTCCACCAAGCTGCTCTACATCGCCTACGGGGAAATCAGCGCCGGGATTGACTTCAGCAAGCTCAAGGCCGAGGACGTGCGCCAAGGAACTGACGGTAAGCTGGAAATTCGGTTGCCGGCCCCAGAAATCCTGAATCGCAAAATCGATGTGGGTCGATCGCGGGTTTATGACTACGATCGGGGCTTTTTGGGTCTCGGCCCCGACTCGGGCCCCGAACTGATGGCCCGGGCCCAAGAGGCAGCGCTCGATCGGGTCACGGAATCCGCCTGCCAACGGGGCTTGCTCAATGAAGCCAACAAACGCGCCGTGATGGTGGTTAGCCAAATGTTGGCCCCGACCCAAGCGGGCTTGCCCAAGGGAGCCAAGCCAGTGACGATCATTCCCCAGGAGCCGGATCCCGCCGCCTGCCCGATCGCCAAACCCATTAACCCACCGGCGATCAACCCACCGGCGACCAATCCCCCGGCCACCGACCCCAACGGGGCCGCCGACCAGCCCGCCGCTCCGGCCCAATCCTAGTAGCGCGACAAGCTTGTTCTAGGCAATCAATTCGACTGTTCCTGTTACCTGATCGTTAGGCAGCAAGGGGCTTAGGGCGTGTCGTCAAATTTCCTGAAACCCTGATGACCTCGTTCTTTAAACCAATCAGTCGTAGGGGCGGGGTTTCCCCGCCCAGTTCCCGTGATCCTTGGGTATTCCCAGGGGTGGACAGGGTTGTGGCGATCGCCCGGGTTAGGGTTGGGAGACCCAACCCCTACGGCGATGGAAATGACGACAGGCCCTAATCCCCTTGTTTCTGTAACTGACTCCGCAACTTTGACCCACCGAATTAAGCCTGTCGCACTACTAGGGGAAGTCTGATTGGAAGAACAAGCGATCTACAAAATTTGGAGGGATTTTAGCCAGGGACCAGTTTGGGATTGAAATTGCTCCCAAGAGGTTTTCAGAAGCTGCAAATTTTCTGCATCATTCTCAACGGTTTCACCGTTTTTCTGCAGCTTTAGCCCCATTCGTTTGTAGGTTTCAAAGGCTAATTCGGGGCCCGGTGTTTTGCGCCACATGGACTCTAAAAACAACAGAATTGTTTGATCAACCGCAATGCCACTGCCAACCAGCGGCGCGGCCAATAGTTGAATTTTGTTTTCCGTGAGGGCGCGCCGAGCAATCGCCCGGTTGAACCGATGACAGGTTTCGCGGGTCGCTTTAACGGCAGCTTGGGGAACCACGGGCATCGCCCACCCCCCATCCACCGCGATCGCCAAGGAAAGGTGCAAGTCGCGCCAAGCCAGTTGGGGTAATTGTTGAGCCAGCTCGGCCATGGTGTGGGGGCGATCGCTCAAGCCAGCAATGATGGTTTTGAAGGGTTCCGCATCCAGATGCACCGTTGCCACCGGGCAGGGATATTCCTTGGGGATTTGGGACGATCGCAGCGTGAGGGCGAAGGTTTGCTGATCCAAGCGATCGCGCTGGGCCAAAGAGGCAAGGGGCACGGTTCCGCGCCCAAAAATATCCCGTCGAAATGATTGGTTGGTATAAACGTCCCGCAAGGTTTCCCGCAGCACGGGATCCTCAATGGTTTGTAGGGTTTGCAACTGGTTAGGCTGCAATCGAAAGTGCTCCATTTGGTCACCCAAGTGGGCCGAAACCAAAAAGCTCGCCTTGGCCTCATCCAGCAGTTCCACCACTTCTCGATGGAACAATGGCATGAAGTGGCGATTGCAATATTCATGCACCAAGTAGTTACGAGACATGGTGGAAATTTGCTGGAGCCGATCGAGCGCGGCTGGCTGAGATTTGAAATAAATGGCCTCCTGTTCAGCAATAGCTTTGGCAAAATTCAGAGCCAGATCAAATCGTTTGGTAATGGGGCCCGATTGGGAGAGCACCTGCGCTTGAATTAGCTCTCGCATTCCCAAAAATGCAGACCAACCGGGCATGGCGTTGTAGCTGAGATAAACAACGCCACCAACTTTTAGTTTTTTGCGAATAAAGTTAACGATTTGCTGTCGGTTTTCGGGCGAAATCCAAGAAAAAACGCCATGGAGCGTGATGAAATCAAAGTCCGGCAACTCTGCCCGATCGGCAAAATCCTGGAAAGAGTCATCAAAAAAATGGATGTTTTTGAGGCCAATTTCGCGGGCTAAGGTTTGGGCATGAACAATGTGGCTGGGGTTGAAATCTGTGGCATAAAAATCCCCTTGCGGATTGGCAGCCGCCAGCAAATTGGTGGTGTTGCCCTGTCCACAGCCCAATTCGCAGTAGGTGAAGGCGCGATCGAGCGGGGGAGCCTGAAGCCCCTTACACAACAACACATAATTGAGGTGTGTGGGGGCTAGTTCCCGATAAAACCCATGGGTGTAATCCACTTCGGCCACATAGCCCTCTGTCCAACTTTGCATAGTCGCCTACTTCATCCGCACAGTAATCAACAGCGATCGGGGGACGGCTTCCCAACAGTTGGGTTGCGGGGCCCACTTCCTATCCCTGGCCATCCTCAAAGCAGCCCGCAATTCCGGACAATTACACCGGTTACGAACGGTTCGATCGCCCAGTGATCTCAACTAGTGATTTCGACTAGTGATTTCGACTAGTAATCCCAACCAGCGATCTCAACCAGTGATCCCAACTAATAATCCACCGGGCAAATCTTCGACCGTCCTGAATTCATCACCGCGTCATTAATCACCGCGTCATTAATCACCACGTCATCACCAGGGCGATCGACCTGAAGTTAGCGATCGGGTTCTGGCGGCAACACGGCCACCCGCATAAACCGCAACCCATTGGCCCCCTGGAGCGATTCCACCTCGCCGCTCTCGCGCTTGGAGCCAATCATGCCCTCGCGTTCCAAGTAGCGCAAATATTCCTGATATTCGTGGCCCTCGTCCTCCGTGGCATAGACCACCGTGAGGCAGCCGGGCTGGGTAATTCGTTCTCCTGTGATGGCATCGCGGGCCTTGTCGATCCGCTTTTTGACAATTTCATAGCGCGTGTCGCGGGTTCCTCGCACGTCAAACAGCTTCTCAGTGTTTTCATCATGCAGAATATCCACCGTGGAACCCTGCACCAGCACAAGATGCGTCAAGCGTAATTGGTCACTAAGGGTGCGCTCAATTTCAAAGCCCATCTGCGCACAGGCACAGACGGCCCGCAGTTGCTCGTAGCGCAGGCTGCGAAGGTGGAAGCTGGTGAAGTCGGGATAGATGGAGCTACCGGCATAGATCATGTGATCAATGCCGTCGGTGGATTCAATGTCGCAGTAGTGGGGGGCGATCGACTGCATTTTGCTTTGGCAGCGATCCCAGGTTTCCCGCATCCGCCGATTAATTTCACTCACCAAGTGGTCATATTCAGCGCGGGCTTCGTAGACGGCCCCGTGGGGATTGTCGCAAGCTTGGCGATAGGCGGTGACGGCGGCGGCGGTGGCTGGATCCAATCCGGCCAGATAGTCCAGGTCGTCTTCAATGTTTTCCCGCAGGTATTGGGCCCCGCGCACTTCCGCTTCCACGGTCACGCCGCCTTCAAGGTTGTGGATATATTCCTGCAAGTCCAAGCGCAGTTGCCGTAACAGGGGCAGGTCTTTGGCCGCACAGGCACAATCAAGAATGGCCAGGGCTTGGCGAAACTGGGACAGCAAATCCGTTTGAATGGCTCGATCGCGCGCAAGGGATGAACCGCGAATGTCGGAGATGCCATAGAGCGGATAAACATTTTCAAAGGCGATCGGCTGGGGTGGCAGGCCCCAGCTGCGTCGCTCTGCCTCCTGCAAAAATTTCCATTCCACGGCCGGGTGGATGTTGCTGAAGTGGGACTGGCCGGCCTGGCGCAAGGCCACGGCTAAGGAAGGTTGCAGCAGTTCCGCTCGATTGATGTCCAATAGGTCAAAGTTATCGGGCAGACGACTGGCCACCCCCACTAACCCCATCAACAAGGGGGGACGATCGCCCGCCTTATCCCGCAGCAACAGGGGAATCAACAGCAGAGATCGGGCCCCACGATCACGCAAATCCTGTTCTAGGGGGGTGACGGCCTGGGTGGCCAAATCCCGAACGATCGTCACCCGCTCCAACTGCATGGCCGCCAAACAGGGTGATTCGCGCAAATCCCCCAGGTCATAGCCCCGGACGGTGCGCAGCCGCGCCTCATTCCCCAGGGTTAATTGCAGCCGATCGCCATCGGTACGCAACACAAAGGTGGCATCACCGGAAAAGAGCGATCGCATGGATTGCCCCACCTCCCGGAATTTCTCCGGCTGCAAGATGGAATGGCCATTCAGCAACAGGCGACCCAACCGGCGTAATTGCTCCCGCGCGGTCACGTCCCACCCTTCCAACAACAGTTGCCCCTTGAACTGGCACCATTCCAACTGAAACGCGCTTTCAAAGGAGGGCAGGGAAGTGGAGGCTTCCATGAGGGTTTGCACATCGGGGGCGATCGACTCGAACACCAAGGCCCCCGGCCGCATCCACAATTCCAACCAGCGATCGGCCACTTGCACCAACTTCGGCGCATTCAGCAACCGCCGAATTCGGCTGTCCTTGGGGTGGCGATCGAGCAACAGACGGTAGGCCACCTGTCGCCGCAGCCAATCGCGCAAGACTTCGGCCTCTAATCCTGGCAACAAATCCGCGAGCGATCGGCCAACGGCCACCAAACCCCGCACCGACTCTTGACGACCGGCCAGCTTCACCGCCTGACAAAACGCCGCATTGGCCATGTCCACTTCAAAGCTGTCTGGCTGCACCACCGCAAGCAACACTTGGCTATGGGTCACAACATCCACCATCGTTTCGCTGGCAGTCGATAACAGGCGCTCAATGGGGGAATTTTGATCAATGGCGGCAGCAGCATCGGCCGTGGTGCTGTCTAAGTCCGCAGGGGGTTGCACTTCGATCGGCAGAATAGATTGGCCCGCCTCAAGGATTCTGAGGGTGGTTGCTGAAGGGGTACTGGATTCTGACATTTTCCCTAACTCTCCGAAACATCCCCGACAAGTAAACGGTTTTGAAAGACTGGGTTAAGGACGGCCAAGACCGAATCAACTGAATCAATGGAACCAACAGGACTGATCAACATGCTGGGGCAAGGGGCGCTGCTGTGGAAATCAGGCCCGCGCTCGCCCATTGGCCAAGAACGTTGCCTCAGTCGCCGGATTGACGGATGCCGGATGATGAATCGCCGATCGCGGATGGCTAATCATGAGTCGCCCATCTCAATCACCAATCGCCGATCGCGGGTGGCTAATCATGAGTCGCCCATCTCAATCACCAATTGCCGATCGCCAACTCATCCATGAACCGTGATTTAACCCATGTGATGCACCAACCCTGATTGCGCAAGCCCGATGCTGATCATCAAATCAGCAATCAGCCCAACAGACTTGCTTCGGCCCAAGAAAAGATTCCTGGCGATTTGATCCTAGCTTTCAGGGTTCTGGACTGGGGAGTCTTTTCTTGAGTTTTGATGAGTTTTGCGATCGCCCTTAGGTTGTTAAGGGTGCTGGATCGATGGCCACAGACACGGCCGGGGCCGGCCGTTGCTCGATCGGGATGGTGATCACAAATGTGGCTCCCTGGCCTGGCTCCGTCACGCATTCCAACGATCCCTTGTGGCGATCGGCCACCACCTGATAGGAAATGGACAGCCCCATCCCCGTTCCTTTGCCCACGGGCTTCGTTGTGAAAAATGCATCAAAAATCTTGGATTGGGCCGCCGTGGCAATTCCCGGGCCATTGTCGGTAATTCGGATTTGGAGCTGATTGGGGTCAAGCAGGGCCGTGGCGATCGTAATTTGTGGATCCAACGTGCCAGACTCTTCCAACGCATCGATCGCATTCACCAACAGGTTCATAAACACCTGATTGAGCTGACCCGCATAGCACTCCACCGAAGGCATGGCCGGATCGTATTCGCGGTGGATGATGATGGCCGGCTGGGTGTCGCTGCCCTTCAAGCGATGGTTCAAAATCGTCAGGGTGCTGTCAATGCCTTCGTGGATGTCCACCCGTTTCAGATCCGATTCATCCAACCGGGAAAAAATTCGCAACGATTGCACGATGCCGCAAATGCGCTCCGAACCAATTTCCATGGATTTCAGGAGTTGCGGCAAGTCGGCCTCCAGAAATTCCAGGTCGATCGCCTCGGCATAGGCCGTTAAGGTGGGGGACAGTTCCGGCTGCTCCTGATGCAATAGCTCTAAAAAACCCAACAGGCCGTGGATGTAGTCTTTTGCATGGCCCAAATTGCCGTAGATGAAGTTGATCGGGTTGTTGATTTCGTGGGCCACGCCGGCCACCAACTGCCCCAGGCTGGACATTTTTTCGGACTGGACAACCTGCACCTGCGCCTTTTGCACCTGTTCCAAAGCTTTGGACAGTTCGGCGGTGCGCTCCAGCACCCGTTGCTCCAGTTGTTCCGCCAGGCTTTGCAGTTTGGCTTCGGCCAATTGTCGATCGAGAATTTCTTCTCGCAGCAGGCGGTTGGTTTCGCGAGTTTGGGCGATCGCCACCCGCAGCCGCATGGGTTGGCGCACCAGAAGGAAGGTCAACACCGTGCCCAGGGCGATCGCCACCACTTCGCCCACCCGCAGCCAGAGCATGGAAGTGGACACCACTGTCCAACCTTGGGTGGGCACGGCGGCCAGTTGCCAGCGCCCTGTGAGCAACGGAATTTCCAGAATCACCGGGTCGCGATCGAACACGGTGGCCGACCCAAACAACAACCGCCCCACCCCATTGGCCCCATGCTCATAGATGGCGTATTCCGTGCTGTTGTCGTTGTTGAGCAAGTCCGCATCCGCCAGCAGGGCCAGCTCATCAAAAATCACAACCACCATGCCCAACAGGGGCGATCGACTGGAGCAGCGCCCATCGCAAACGGGGATGTAGCCCAAATAGCGTGCCCGGTTGGTGTAGGGCTGGGGCAATCGGGAAATGAGACCACTGGGAATGAGGCGTTTAAACCGCTGTTGTTGTTGGCGGTAGTCATCCAAAACGGCTTGGGTTTCCGTGTTTGGTGGATAGGTCAGAATTTGCAGTTTTTGGGGATCGTTCAGGGGTGGCGGCTGACCGGGCTGGGCCGATCGCACCAACAAGACCGCAATCACGCCCTGTTGCTGCTGCATGAGCGATCGAACAAAGGCGCTGAATTGCCCTTGGGATAGGGGCCCCGCGTTCAGCTCGTAGGGAATAATGCCTTGGGCCGTTTGAATGCGAGCGTTCAGGGCCGATTCCAGCCGGGCCCGCTTGGCACTCAAGCGAGACAAGAGGTTGGAGCGGGCTTCTCCAACGAATCGATCGCGGGCGATATCATCCACCACCCAAGCCGCAACGGAGGACAACAGGGTAAAGGCAGCAGCGGCCAATGCGGGCACGATCGTCGATCGATTCATCAACAAAACTTCTGGGTCTGAAACCCCGCCCTTTTAGGGCGGCTTTGTACTACAGTTGAACACATACCGAGGGACATCCGGGAATTTAAGCCTGTGGAGCAAACATAAGACCGAGAAACCTTTGGGGTGGAGGCAGTTGCTAAGAAGCAGGAATCTAAGTCGCGAGGCTTAGAGAATCCCCGTTCCTTTAGGGTGGGGAGTATGTCAATCAGAATTGCAGACTCTTGGGGGGGTCTCAAAAGGGCTACTCAACAACTAGTCAAGATCTGGGGGCCAAAAACGCCTCCACTGCCGATCTCATCACGGCCACCGGGGCCGGTTGACCCAACCAGCGGGACAGGGCCACCGCCCCTTGTTGCACCAACATTTCCAACCCATCAATTGTCTGCAAGCCCCGATCGCCCGCCATTTGCAAAAAGCGCGTGGGACGAGGCGTGTAAATCAAATCGTAGACAATGCTGCTAGGGGGCAACAGGGCCAATTGGGCGATCGAAAGGGGCGAGTCGGCCGCCAAGGGATGCATTCCCACGGGAGTCGAGTTCACCAGCAAATCAGCGGACGGAAGCACCCGATCGAGGTCTGACCACACCAGCGTTTCTAGGGCGATTGCCAAGGGGTTTGGCGGCCCAAAGTGCTGTTGCAGGGCTGCCAGTTTTTGGGGGTCGCGCCCGGCCACCACCACCCGATCGCACCCCAACAGCTTGGCTCCGGCAATCACGGCCCGGGCCGCGCCCCCCGTGCCCAATACCAGGGCCGTGGCCCCCTGCCAATGGGCACGCAACGCCTTGAGCGGGGCCACAAAGCCATCCACGTCGGTGTTGGTTCCGGCCCAGCCCCGATCGGTTCGCCACAGGGTGTTGACGGCCCCGACCGATCGAGCCACATCGGAAATGTCCGCCAACAGGGGCATCACCGCCTGCTTATGGGGAATGGTGACGCTCAGGCCCAACACCTCCACGGCCGCAAAGCCATCCATCGCCTTAGTCAAGTCTGCGGGCTTGACCGGAAAGGCCACGTAAACCGCATCGACCCCCAAACTGGCGATCGCCTGGTTATGCATCACTGGCGAGAGGGAATGGCCAATGGGATCCCCAATTACGCCGAGCAATCGCGTTTTACCGGTAATGGGCGATCGATGCATATCTGAAGACACGTTTTCAAGATCTCCTGTCTTAGGGACTGATGGATTGATGAACTGATGGGTTGATGAACTGATGGATTGATGAACTGATGGACTGAAAAACTGGCTTACAGGTTTGAACACTTGCAGGTTTGAACACTTGCAGGCTTCAGAGCTGCGCACCCAAGATTTACCAACGATCGAACTGCAAAATCCAATAGTTGAGTGCTCGCAGACGGCTAACCAGCTCAATCGACAGGGTTTGTACTACCGCCGACGGATCGAACCATTGATTATCAACCGCCATCGATCGAAAGCAACTATAGGTTGGCAAAGTTTCCACCGTGATATCCCGAGCCTGGGTAAGGCGAAACCCCGTTTCCTGGGCTAGATTTCGATAGGAATTGAGAGTGTAGGTCACATCAAATCCGCCATAAAATCCAGCACTATCCAAGGGGGATTTGAGATTGGGCAGCAGTGCTAACAAGTCACTGGGCAAAAAGTCTGAAATCGCCAGTTGACCACCTGGTTTCAGAACACGGCGCACCTCTTGGAAAAATCGCTGTCGATCGGGAAAGTGAAAAATACATTCCACCGCCAACACCACATCAAAAGACGCATCCGGAAAAGGCAGCTCGATCGCGTTAGCCTCCACCCATTCAATGGTGTTGTTATTTTGCGGAGTCACCCACTGCTTCGCCCGATCGAGCTGGCGCGGGTCAATGTTCACCCCCGTCAGTTGCAGGTTTGAAAATTGTTGGTTCAGGCTGGCGATCGTGCCGCCAAACCCGCAGCCCACATCCAGCACCTTGGCCCCATCTTGAATCCGCGTTGTGCCATACACCTCACGGGTGAGCTGCTCGGCCGCTTCATCAAAGGCAGCGGGACTGATTTGGGCCCGATCGGGATCAGCCCAATAGCCCCAATGGACGTGGCGGCGGAAGGCCGTTTGCACAGCGGGCGATCGATCCAGCAAGCCCAACAAAGCATCGAAGTAGGGCAGATTAACCGTTGAGGTAGCCATAGATTTGCAGCAATTGACAGCGAAGTGATTACAGCGAGGTGATTACAGCGAGGTGATTACAGCGAGGTGATTACAGCGAGGTTGACAGCAATGGTGCAGCTCAACATTGAAACTCAACGTTGGAGCCACCAGCGATTGAAGGCAATTGAAAGCAATTGTATGTGTCCATTCAACCTAACCCACCGGTTGATTAACCCTTTGAATCCTGGCCGACAACCTCTCCCGGGCGATCGGTTCGCGGGCCCAGTCAATCCCCTACACTAAGAGCCGAACTGTGCAGGCTTGGTGTCGAGTCTATGGACAAAGGAACGCTGGTTGAATTGCGACTCGATGACGAGCGAGTGTTGGCCACAATCGATCGCCCAGAAGGCAAAAAACTCTTCATCGCGATCGGCGAGCAGGGCAAAAACTACAAAATCCGTCCCCAGGATGTGACCTACACCGTTGGGGGTGGGTTTCAGCCCGCCGACATTGCTGCCTTTCGAGCCGCCACAGCGCCTTACTTTGACCCCGACAGTTTGGAAGTGGCTTGGGAACTGCTGTGCGAGGAAGACAACCGCGCCGTAGATGCCAAGGAACTGAGCCTAATTCTTTTTTCAGAAGCTTCGCCGGTCACTTGTTACGCTGCTCACCGGATGCTGAGCGAGGATAAGCTATTTTTTAAGCAGAAGGGCGATCGCTACGAACCTCGACCCGCTAGCCAAGTCTCAGAAATGCGCCGTCAACAGGAGCTGGCCCGGCAGCGAGAACAGGAACAGCAGGCCTTTTGCGAGTGGGTTCAATCGGCCATCAGCAACCCGGGTAATCGCCCCACCATTCCCGACGATTCCCCATTTCGTCAGCGCCTTGAATTACTGGAACGGTATGCCGTCCAAGGCGATGAAATGACCAATCGATCGGCTGCGTTAGACTTACTCGCAAAGCTCGATCGCCCGACCACCGAACGCGGTGCATTTGATCTGCTTGTGGCCCTGGGCCTGTGGAGTCCCCACGAAAATTTGCACTTGCGGCGATCGCAACTGCCCACCCGTTTTTCTGCCAAGGTGCTTGATGTGGCCCGTGCGTACCTCGAATCTCCACCCCCCGATCTGGATCGCGATCGGCTCGACCTCGTTCACCTCAAAACCTACACGATCGACGACGAAAGCACCCGCGAAATTGACGACGGCCTCAGCCTGGAATTCCTCAGCGATGGCACCGAGCGCATTTGGGTACACATTGCCGATCCCACCCGCTGGCTAGAACCCGGAAACGAGCTAGACCTCGAAGCCCGCCGCCGCGCCACCACCGTCTATTTACCCACGGGCCCCGTGCCCATGTTTCCGCACGAGCTGGCCACCGGCCCCATGAGCCTAGTGCAAGGTCGGCAATGCTGTGCCCTCAGCTTCGGCATCATCCTCAACGAAGATGGCTCCGTCGCGGACTACCAAATTCGCGCCAGTCACGTCAAACCCACCTATCGCCTCACTTACGACGACGTGGACGAAATGCTCGATTTGGGCATCACCGACGAGCCACAACTCACAGCCCTGGCCAAGTGGGCCAAGCGCCGCGAAAGCTGGCGGGCCAGCCAAGGGGCAATCCGCATTGAAATGCCCGAAACCTCGATCGCCGTCAAGGATGACGAAATTGAAATCCGAGTCCTGGGTGATTCCGCCGCACGGGGACTGGTGGCGGAAATGATGATTCTGGCGGGAGAAGTGGCCGCCCGCTACGGCCAAGAACATAGCCTGCCAATGCCCTTCCGCAGCCAACCCCAACCGGAACTTCCCCCCGCAGAAGAATTGATGCTGTTGCCTGCGGGCCCCGTGCGCGCCTGCGCCATCCGCCGCTGTATGCCCCGCAGCGAAATGAGCACCACGCCCGCCCGCCACTCCAGCCTCGCCCTGGATACTTACACCCAAATCACATCACCCATTCGCCGCTATACCGATCTATTGGGTCACTTTCAAATTAAGGCACACCTGCGAGGCGAAACCCTGCCCTTTTCGATTAACGAAATGCAGGAGTTGGTGCAAGGGGTGAGTTCCACGGCCTATGAAGCGACTTTGGTGGAGCGCCAGACCACGCGCTACTGGATTTTGGAATATTTACGGCGAAACCGCGGCCCCTGGCAAACGCTGATGTTGCGATGGTTACGCGAGGATGATGGGCTAGCGGCGGTGCTGCTGGAGGATTTGGGGGTGGAGCTGGCAACGCGGTTCCATCGCGATCTGTCGCCGGGCGATCGCCTCTGGTTGGAGGTGAGCCACGCGGATCCACGCCAAGATTCCATCCAGTTTCGGGAAACGGCAGTGGATGGAGCACTGGCCGAATCGGTTTTGTAGCTCGGAGGCTGGGCTGAGCAAGACGAGTGATCAAAACAGGTCTGGCAAGAGGGGGCCGGTCAAACCAGGCGCGCAAGAAAATGGCGCGCAAGAAAATGGCGCGAGAAAAATAAAAAAATTCCTCGTCCAGTTGCGTGCAAATGGCTCACCATCCCCTATAATTCTGAAGGTCAAATTTCGCGCCGGTCAAATCACTGGCTCGATCGCGGAATCTGCCTCGGGATGTAGCGCAGCTTGGTAGCGCACCTCGTTCGGGTCGAGGGGGCCGCTGGTTCGAATCCAGTCATCCCGATTATGTTTCCCAATTCACTGCTATCCAGGGTTTGCAACGCTGGATTCTCCTCCATTCTGTCTCCATAGAAACTGCTGGTGCTTTTGGCGGCCCGACTGCCGATCGCCCTAATTTTTCTATGGACTAAACCGATGGTTTAAATTTTTTTGAGGGGTTCTCGGGCCTCAGGTGTTGGCTTTCTTGGGTCTTGGGTCGCCCTTGCCCGATCGCCCAATCCCCCGAGTTGGCAAGGTGGGTTTTGCCTGGCGATCGCCCCAGTGACCTCCCCAAACGGCCAGCCCCCTTGCCCACAGGGCCACCCGCCATCACCAAACAATTGAGTTAAATTATCCCTGTATTACTTACCCTGAGTATCATCCTGAAAATGAACCGGAGGAAATGCTCCCGGGCGACCCCTAGCAATCTTTCGCCATCAACCACTCGTCTCGTTCTGCAGCGTAACTGGCAATGCTCAGCATGGTCACCCCATTGTCCTACTGATCCCAATCATTCGATTTTTCTATTTTAATTCCTTATATTGGTGACAGTAAAAAATTATTAAAAATCATTCCTAACCCAGCTCCCAGCAACCCTCAAGATCGCCATTGATCGACAAAACCCACTACGATAGAGCCACTTCAGGCTCACGATAGCAAAGCCCCTTTTTGTTTAACCCCATTCTGCGAAAATCGTGCGATATTACTTAGCAATTACTGCGCTCACGAACTCATCAGAGAGCACTGAAGTCCTATGCAAAATTCTTGATACTGCTCGCTATCAAACCCAATACTACGAAACTTTAGAATCATTCCTGGCTGCCATTCAGCAAAACCAGCAAGAAATTGATTGTCTCATTATTCAAGAGGATCCACTGCTTGAGCACGTCATTGAGCAGCTCTCTACCGCTAACATCATTCTTCCGGCAGTTATTTGGTGTTCCCGATCGCAGAATTTACCCAAAAAACCCTGGATTTATCATGCGGCTGAAGTGATCGCCTCAGAGCACGACCTCGAAAGTTTCCGCCGGTCAATCGATCGCGCCATCAACAATTTCCTATACCTAACACCAATCAGCTCCAACCTCGGTCAGGCAAACGTTGCCCCTGCCTCTGCCGTCCCTAGTAATGCAGTAAACCTGCTTGAGCAACAGAAACGACTGACAGACAAACTCAAAGAGCGCTTAGGATATTTAGGTGTGTATTACAAGCGCGAACCCAAACTTTTTCTCAGAAACCTGCCCGCCGAAGACAGGCAAGCGCTCCTACAGGAATTGAGAAGCGAATATCGCGAAATTGTCTTGGCCTATTTTGCAGAGGATGGCACCGTCAATATGCGGGTCGATCGCTTTGTGGAGCAAGCTTTTTTTGCAGATATGTCTGTTTCTCAAATTGTAGAAATCCACATGGAGTTGATGGATGCCCTTGCCACTCAACTCAAGCTGGAAGGGCGCAGTGAAGAAATTCTTCTAGACTATCGACTCACGCTCATTGACATCATTGCCCACCTGTGCGAGATGTATCGACGCTCCATCCCCCGTGAGTGATGCACTCTAATTCATTGTCTAACAATACAGTGTTTGCGAATTAATAGACCTGCACCCCAAGCAATTTTGTTCAAAGTACAAAAATGCGATTGGCCGCTTGCAATCATTCTTGTAATTCATTTTTAAATAGCTTCTTTTGGATTTCGCTCAAAAATTGCTTTTACATCAATTTTTAGTCCAATTATCATTGATTCTTGACAAGAATCAATGTTTCATAGATTTATTGATTCAAGCCAGGAAACTTAAGAATCTTTTCTGATTACCATCTGACAATCGGGTTATTATATTAAATAAAATCAAGTTCCATGATTTTTGGCGTATTGTTCGTTTACAAGTTGGCTGAGGGCCGCGCCAGAAGCTCTAGGATTAACGCTTTGATTTTTCTTGTTTCTCCCTGTCAATCGTTGTCGTCGCAGTTGGCATCAAGCCATTTTCACGTTCCTGCTCACGTCCTGAGCGCAGGTGACACCATCTGGTTCAAGAGTCAATTTGACAGGTAAGTACAAGCTGGCAACAGAATATTTCGACACATTTCGACCAAACTGCCATTGATGAACTGAATTTTGAGGATGATGACTGGAGCGTGGTCTGCTCGATAACAAATTGGGAGTAAGTTTTCCCCAATCCTTGGGGAGAGTCCTGTGATTGGCATGGATCTGATTCCGGTTTTAGGGACTCCGGTGACCTTGCATTCTCAACGGGTCTTGTATTTACCCAAATTCCCGTGGACAGAACTTCCTAAACTCAACTCGTTGTATTGCTTATGAGTCCCCTCAAAAAAACCTACGTTCTCAAGTTATACGTAGCAGGGAATACTCCCCATTCAGTCCGTGCCCTGAAAACCCTGAAGAATATTTTGGAAGACGAGTTTCAAGGGGTTTATGCGCTGAAGGTCATCGATGTGCTAAAAAATCCCCAACTTGCCGAGGAGGATAAGATTTTGGCCACCCCAACCCTCGCGAAAATTTTGCCCCCGCCAGTGCGGAAAATTATTGGCGATTTGTCCGATCGCGAGCGGGTGTTGATTGGCCTCGACCTGCTCTATGAAGAATTGGCGGATGATGAGGCTGAATACTAGAATCAGTAGGGTTTTGCGATGGATCGTGGGATGCTGTTTAGACTCCGAGGCGATCGGGAACGGCAAAACCAACCCCCAAATGCCCGGCGGGGGGGTTCGCTCCGGTGCATCGGTTGCGTCGGTGCGCGGCGATCGCGGGCCATGCCCCGATCGACTGTCCCATCTAGCCCCAATCAGGTTCGATCCCTGTTGCGTTTAGCATTGTGCTCGGTATCATGCTCGGCAATTTAGCCTCTCTATTTGGCAACCTGGATTTGCTCCTTGGCGATGGTTAACCCCTAGGGGCCATGCTCGATCGGGTTAAGGGGCCCCAACGTCTAGGCACCATTTCCATTCCCTGGCTTTCCATTCCCTGGCATTTCCCTGGCATTTCCCTGGCATTTCCCTGGCACTGATGGCGGGATAACTGGCCACTCCGATAGCGTTGATTCCTTAGGAAACAGATATAAACAGATATCACTATGACCGGTGTTCAAAAAATTCGGACGATGATTGAGGGCTTTGACGACATTAGCCACGGCGGGCTACCTGTCGGTCGAGCAACACTCGTAAGCGGAACATCTGGTACTGGGAAAACGCTAATTGCGATCCAGTTTCTTTATAACGGAATTGTTTATTTTGACGAGCCGGGTATCTTTGTCACCTTTGAGGAATCGCCCGCCGACATTATTAAGAACGCGGGCAGTTTTGGTTGGAATTTGCAACAGTTGGTAGATTCGGGAAAGCTGTTTATTTTGGATGCTTCCCCGGATCCAGAAGGGCAAGATATTGTTGGCAATTTTGACCTGTCGGCCCTGATTGAGCGCATTCAATACGCCATTCGGAAATATAAGGCCAAGCGGGTTTCGATCGACTCAATCACTGCCGTTTTTCAGCAATATGACGCGGCTTCGGTGGTGCGTCGGGAAATTTTTCGATTGGTGGCCCGCCTGAAGCAAGTGGGCGTGACCACCATCATGACCACGGAGCGGGAGCGGGAATATGGCCCCGTGGCGCGGTTTGGGGTTGAGGAATTTGTGTCGGATAACGTGGCGATCGTCCGCAACGTGCTGGAGGGGGAACGCCGTCGCCGCACGATCGAAATTCTGAAGCTGCGGGGCACAACCCACATGAAGGGAGAATATCCCTTCACCATCACCAACCAAGGAATTAGCATTTTCCCGCTGGGGGCCATGCGCCTCACTCAGCGATCGTCAAACGCGCGGGTATCGTCCGGGGTGCTCACCCTCGACTCCATGTGTGGCGGCGGCTTCTTCAAGGATTCGATTATTTTGGCCACAGGCGCAACCGGTACGGGCAAAACCCTGCTGGTTAGTAAATTCATTGAAGATGCTTGCCAAAATGGCGAACGCGCCATCCTTTTTGCCTACGAAGAATCGCGGGCCCAACTCTCTCGAAATGCCTATTCCTGGGGCATTGATTTTGAGGATCTGGAAAGCCGTGGATTGCTCAAAATTCTCTGCGCCTATCCGGAGTCAGCGGGCTTGGAAGATCACTTACAGATCATCAAGTCTGAGATTGCTGAGTTTAAACCCTCCCGCATCGCGATCGACTCCCTTTCCGCCCTGGCGCGGGGGGTCAGCAACAACGCTTTCCGCCAATTCGTGATTGGGGTGACGGGCTTCGCCAAGCAAGAAGAAATCACCGGTTTCTTCACGAACACCACTGACCAATTTATGGGATCCCACGCCATCACCGATTCCCATATTTCCACCATCACCGACACCATTTTGATGTTGCAGTATGTGGAAATTCGTGGGGAAATGTGCCGGGCCATTAACGTGTTCAAAATGCGAGGCTCGGAACACGATAAGGGCATTCGCGAATACACCATCAGTCGCAACGGCCCAGAAATTCGCGACTCGTTCCGCAACTACGAAAAAATCATCAGCGGTTCCCCTTCGCGGGTCAGCGTGGACGAAAAAACGGAACTGTCTCGGATTATGCGCGGGGTTCAGGAAAAGTCCACGGACTAACCAATTCAGGACGAGACCCACTCAGAATTAACAGAGTTCAACTCAGAGTCAACAGGATTAAGCATCAGGATTCACGGAATTAAACGGAATTAAGCAGACGAATGCAGGGCAAGATCTGGCAACCTGAAACTTTTTGCCAGGCTCCTGACTCCTGTAGCCTAGGGGGGAAAGAGGCTCTAGATGATTGAGCCGAATTATGGGCTGCTTTATCGCATCACTGTTTGTCACACTGACCCAGCAAGGGCGGCGGTGGTTGCACCATCGCTGTGTTCGCTGGTGGCTGTGGGTAGGGGCGGCGATGATTGTGGCCACGATTCCCGCTTGGGCCGCGCAGGCGTTGACGTTGGATCAGGTGGATGCGATCGCCTCGCAAGTCACGGTGGTGATTGCCCAGGGGCTGCAAAAGGGAGACATTGAACAGCGCCAGGAATGGAATCCGGGGTCGGGGGTGCTGGTGGCCCGGGAGGGGCAAACCTACTACGCCCTAACGGCGCTGCATGTGGTGCGGACGCGGGGCACGGTCTATGGGGTGCGCACCAGCGATGGTGAAGTGCATTTCATTGATGACGAAAGTGATCCGAGCAATATCATTCCTCTGGGCAATGAACAGGATGAAATGGGTTCCGCGATCGCGGGGATGGATTTGGCCCTGGTGCGTTTCACCAGCAATCTGGACTATCCCGTGGCGGTGATGGGCAATTCCCGGCGGATGGGGCGGGGCGATCGGGTGGTGGTGTCTGGCTGGCCCAATCCCGAGGACGACAGCGCCCGCCGTGAACGGATTTCCAGCTCTGGGGCCTTGGTGGCCATTTCCCCCAGTCCCTTAAGCGATGGGGGCTATAGCGTGCTCTACGACAACCTGACTCGGCGGGGAATGAGTGGCGGCCCGGTGCTGAATGGGGATGGGGAGTTGGTGGGGATTCACGGCCGCGGTCGGGGTGACTCGAATGGTTGCAACCAAGGTTTGCTGGGGGTTGATGCTTCGGGAAATGATTTGGGGCGATCGCTCGGTCAAGCCTTGGAAGGGAACACCGATGCAAGCTGTGGGATGCAAACGGTACATTTCCTGAGTGCGGCGGAGTCGGCCCGCATCGTGTTGGCCTATGAGGATCCGCCCGTGGATGAGCAGTTGATCGCACGCGGCTTGGCCCAAAAGCCCAAGGCAGACACGGTGGAGGACATCTACGCGGCGTTTACCTTTGATGTGCGATCGCTCCTGCGCGATCAACCTTCGGGGGGGTGCGGCAGCGTGCTGTTGGGTGATCCTTGCGATCGACCTTTCTAGGCTCAACTTCCGCGCGAAATCGTCCTGAAGGAATGGGCCTGTGATAGTTTCGATCCGAAATCCCTAACCGAGTGAAAGCCCCTGGGGTTCATCAACGGTTGGTTAGGGATTGCAGCAGGGGCGATCTGCCTGTGGTGTGTAAAGGGAGTCTGGGCAGGATGACGGCAGCAGCAGCAGCGTTAGCAGCAGAAACAGATTCGGAAGTAGAAACCAAGGCGACAACGGTCATTCCGCAGCCCAACAGTCACCAATCAGGGCATCAACTAACAAAGCATCAACCGAGGCATGAAGACCCAGTGCATGAACACTTGATCGGGGCCATCACTCCTTCAGGGCGATCGCGACGGGCGGATGGGAACCGGTGGGTTGCTGGATTTCTATTCAGGGCCATGGTGGGATCGGCCTTGGGATCATCCCTGTTGGGAGTATTGGGAGTGCTGGTGGGACTGGTGGCGGGAGCCAGCGGAGTTGCGGCCCAAACCCTGGAAGCGATCGAACCTGCGGGAACTGAGCTAAGCGCCCCTGAAGCCGAGATCCCCACCCAAGCCCAGGTCACCTCCGTTTCTGCCCTCAGCGATGTGCAACCCACCGATTGGGCATTCCAGGCCCTGCAATCCCTGGTGGAGCGCTATGGCTGTTTGGCAGGCTATCCCGATGGACTGTTTCGGGGCGATCGGCCCTTGGGCCGGTTTGAGTTTGCCGCCGGTTTAGCCGCTTGCTCAGAGGCGATTCAAACCCAGCTCAATCAAACTACCGATGCCGCAGCTCAACAGGACGACCTGGCCGCCCTGAGCCGCCTGCAAACGGAATTTCGATCGGAACTGGAGCAGCTCACGGGACGAGTCAACCGCCTGGAAGCAACCACCGCCCGCCTGGAAAGTCAGCGCTTTAGCCCCACCCTGTTGATGGGGGGCGAAACGATTTTTGGTCTGTCGGCGGCCGCGGGTGATAATCCGCCCGGTGATAACGAAAATCCCGCCACCTTTGCCCACTTGACCCGCTTGCAATTTGTCACCTCCTTCACGGGGAAGGATCGGCTGCGGCTGCAACTGGCCACGGGCAACCTAGGCAACAACGGCTATGCCAGTCGCCAATCCTTGGGCACGGATATGGCCCGCCTCTCGTTCCAAACGGATTTGGACAACAACATCCAGTTAGACCTGTTGGATTATCGATTTGCGGCCTGGGGCGATCGGGTGGTTTTGACCCTGCGGCCCGTTGGTTTTGACCTCAGCAGCGTCCTCACGGCCAACTCGCCCTTTTTTGACACCGGCCGCGGGGCCATTTCTCGGTTCGCGGAAGGCAGCCCCCTGTTTAAGCTGGCGGCCCTGGATGGGGGCGTAGGGGCAGATTGGCTGCTGTGGGAGCGGGGGCGGTTGCAATTTGCCTATGGCACGGGCAACAGCGCCCGACCGGATCAGGGCATCTTTGGGAGCGATCGCAGCGCTTGGGGGGTGCAACTGCTGACCAAACCGGCGGCCACCTTGCTCACGGGCATCGCCTACATCAACGCCTACGACGATCGGGGCTATCTCAACACCTTCACCGGCAGCCTCAACGCCGACCTGTCCGGCAAGCTCGATTCCCCGGCCCAAATCCACGGCCTCAGCGGCACATTGCAATGGCGGCTATCGGAAGCTCTCACCCTGGCGGCCTGGGGAGGCTGGGTTTGGACAAATTACATCGATCGGGAAGCCACGGCCTTGTCTAACACCTATGCGGTGTCCTTGGCCTGGTCAGATCCCTTTGGCCGCGAGGGCGATCTTTGGGCCTTTTTGGTGGGTCAGCCCCTGCGCTTGGTGAAAGGCACGGGCGATGTGGAAGATGATTCGGGCCAGGGAATGCACCTGGAAACCTTCTATCGGTTTAAGGTGGGCGATCGAATTTCCATCACCCCCGGTGTTTTCGTGGTCACCCAAGCGGAACATGAGGCCGATCGCGGGGCGATCGTGGTGGGAACTATCCGCACCACATTTCGATTCTGATCACTTAAGTCGTCTTGGTCAGGCCCGTTCAAGCATCACCTCAGAATCGGGCAACCGCCCAGCCTTGGGTTACGGGCCTGCGTATAGGTATGCAAATTCACCGGATTGCCACGGAAAAACCCTGGGTAAATTGATAGGGGACAGTTGAGATCGGCAGATTCGTTCAGGTGCAATCCCGATTCAATTTCCCTAGCACAGGCCCACAAAACCACAAACAACACCACCAGCAGTGGCAGTCCCGAGCGGAATCGGAGACATTGGAAATGCAGACTACCGTTAACAGGTTCAGCGACCGGGGCTAATCATCCAGTTCCGTCGCTTGGTCATGCATGATCACATGATCAATCGTGCGCCATTTGGGCCACGCCCTAGTAGCGCGCCAAGCTTATTTTGATAGGTCAAATCAAATGACTGTTACCGTCACCAGATCGTTAGGCAGCAAGATGCTCAAGCCCCTTGTTACGACGACTGACTTCGCGACTTTGACCCAAGAAATTAAGGCAGCCGCGCCACTAGGTTGTGTCACGCATGATTTGGATCGCACATGATCTGGGTCACGCATAATTTGGGTCGCACATTAATGTGGCCACCCATTGCGGGGTCATGCCTTTTCGAGCCATCCGCTGTGGGGCCGTCCGCTGTGGGGCCATGCATTCATCGAGTTCTGCATTAGCTATGCCATTGAGTGATCGAGTCGTGAGTAGGATTCTGGGTGGTTGATTCGTCATGCAGCACGTTCCATCAAAACCCATTTCGGCTAAGCCACGGTCTCGATCGGCGCGGGGCGGTCAGTGGGATGCATTCGTTTTCCTTGAGGTGTTCGACAACGAGGGCGGCATCCAAACCTATAACCAAAATTTGTTGACGGCCTATGCCTGTGTGGCGGAACCGAACCGCCGCGGCCGGGTCTGGATTCTGCGCGATCGCCCCATGGCCAACCCCCCGATCGGGGAAGGGCGCTTGGAGTTTAACTGTTTTGGTGGGGCCAGGTCTCGGGCAATCGGGCGGTTGCAAATGCTGGCCAGCCTGGCCTGGAACCTGTGGACTGCGCCACCGCGCCAAGTGTTTTGTGGCCATATCAACCTTGTTCAGGCGATCGCCTGGATTTGCCAGATTCGGCGCATTCCCTACACGGTGCTGACCCACGGCAAGGAAGTTTGGGATCCCCTCTTGCCTCCAGCTCGCCGGGCCTTGCAGCGGGCCGATGCCCTTTGGATTGTTAGTCGCTATTCCCGCGATCGCGCCAGTCAGGCGAACCAGCTCAATCCCGATCGGGTGGATCTGATGCCCTGTCCGGTGGATGGCACAGTATTTCGACCAGGGCCCAAACCTCCGGAACTGTTGACGCAGTATGGCTTAGCCGATTGCAAAGTGCTGATGACCGTGGCGCGGCTCTGGCCGGGCGATCGCTACAAAGGGGTGGATGTGACCATTCGGGCCCTGCCACTGATTGCCCGAGCCGTGCCCAACGTGAAATATCTGGTGATTGGTCGCGGCGAAGATCGCCCGCGATTGGAGGCCCTGGCCTGTGAGATGGGAGTGGGCGATCGGGTCGTGTTTGCGGGTTTTGTGCCCACGGAGGCCCTGCCCGACTTTTACCGAGCCGCCGACCTCTACGTCATGCCCTCCCAAGAGGGATTTGGCATTGCTTATCTGGAAGCCATGGCCACGGGCGTACCGGTCATTTCCGGCGATGACGACGGTTCCGCCGACCCCTTGCAGGATGGTCGATTGGGGTGGCGGGTGCCCCACCGGGACTCGGAAGCCGTAGCCCGCGCCGCCATTGCTGCCTTGACGACCAGGGGCGATCGCCGTTGTGATGGGGCATGGCTGCGGCAAGAGGCCCTTGGCCTGTTTGGGGTGGATGCCTTTCGCGATCGCCTGCACCAGCTCCTGAACCGCAGCCCACAACGCGGCCCTCGCAAACCCTAGGTTCAGGGAAACCTCGAATCCTCAATCTCGCAATTTTCGATCGCCCAATTTTCAATCTCGCAATTTTCGATCTCCGAACCCTGGATTCGCCCAATTTTTCGATCTTCAAGCCCTCGATTTCCCCAATCTTTCGATTCCCCAATGTTGTGCTATGGGCGCTTTATTCCCGGAACCTCTCCCCACTGAGTCGCCAGTTTCAGAAACCCCAACTCCAGCCAGCCAAACTCCAAACTCAGCAACACCAGACTCATCCACTCCAAACACCCAAACTTCGGAGTTTCAAGGCCCAGAAACCAACGCGCGGGAACCCTTAATTTCTGCCATCATTTGCACCCACAATCGAGCGGAATATTTGGGCGGGGCGATCGATAGTCTGCTGAGCCAAGATTGCGGTGCAACGCTCCCCTACGAAATTGTGGTGGTGGACAATGCTTCCACCGATCGCACGCGGGAAGTGGTGGAAGCACGCCTGATTCACCCCCGATTGCGCTACGTTTACGAATCGATCACAGGTTTATCTGTGGCCCGCAATGCCGGAGCCAAAGCCGCCCGCAGTCATTTGCTCGCCTATTTGGACGACGACGCAGAAGCCAGCCCCCAATGGTTACGGATGCTCTACGAAGCATTTGCCCAAAACGATCGCCTGGCCATTGCCGGGGGGCGCGTTACCCTGCTGTGGCCCCCGGGGCGATCGCGCCCGCGCTGGCTTTCCGATGGCATGACTGAACCCTTGGGGGCCTATGATTTGGGCGATCAACCGATCATCATTCACAATCCGGGACAAACACCGCGCGGCTTGAATTATGCAATTCGCCGGTCTTTTCTCGATCGGGTGGGCGGTTTTGATCCCAGCCTAGGGCGCGTGGGGAAAAAATTGCTGTCGAACGAAGAACTGATGATGACCGAACGGGCGATCGAACTGAACTGGCAAGTGGGCTACATTCCCGCCGCCCATGCCGCCCACAACGTTGCCCCAGAGCGATTGAGTCCCCGGTGGTTTTTAAATCGCGCCTGGTGGCAAGGCATCAGTGAGTGCTATCGCGAACAACTGGCCGGGCGAGCGGGTCTGCGTCAGTTTGGCTTGGCGGGCGATCGGTTCTTGCGCGGCCTCTGGAAAGCCCTCCGCCACTGGCGGGATCCTGCCATTCGTTTCGACAACCTGGTCTATGCCTATGGTCAGTTGGGCTACCTGTGGGCTATCCTCCGCACCCTCATGGGTCGTCGGGCATTATAGGCTTGGCCCCGTGAGCATCGTCGATGTCCCCATTCTCAATTAACTCTAAAATTCGCTCGATTCGGATTCGTTCTTCGCTAAATCACCTCCATTGTCGCCATCCACTGCTGTCTCACCCCCCTTCAGCATGACCATTCATCCGCAACAGATCACCAGCAACACGGTTCCCGTTTCCGTGCTCATTCCGGCCAAAAATGAAGAGGCCAACCTGCCCGCCTGTCTCGAAAGCGTGGCTCGGGCCGACGAAATTTTTGTGGTGGATTCCCACAGCGACGATCGCAGCGTTGAAATTTGCGAAAGCTACGGCGCAACCGTCGTGCAATTTCAGTTCAATGGTCGCTGGCCCAAAAAGAAAAATTGGTCGCTGGAAAATCTGCCCTTTCGAAATGAATGGGTTTTGATTGTGGATTGTGATGAGCGAATTACCCCGGAGCTATGGGACGAAATTGCTGAGGCGATCGCCCGTCCCGGTTTCGCAGGCTATTATCTCAATCGTCGCGTCTTTTTCCTAGGGAAATGGATTCGCTATGGGGGTAAATATCCCGATTGGAATCTGCGACTGTTTAAGCATCAATCGGGTCGCTACGAAAACCTGGGAACCGAAGAAATTCGCAACACGGGAGACAACGAGGTTCATGAGCATGTTTTGATCAACCCAAGCCATGGCCAAGTGGGCTATCTCAAGGAAGACATGCTGCATATTGACTTTCGGGATATTTACCAATGGCTAGCTCGCCACAATCGCTATTCCAATTGGGAAGCCCAGGTGTATTTAAACCTATTAGAAGGGCGCGGCAAAGACGGAACCTTGAAGGGCAATCTGTTTGGAAATGCTGTGGAACGGAAGCGGGCCCTGAAGCGGTTGTGGGTGCGGTTGCCCATGAAACCCTTCATTCGATTTGTGCTGTTTTATATTATTCGGCTGGGATTTTTGGATGGTTATCCTGGTTATGTTTATGGCCGGTTGCTGAGTCAGTATGAGTTTCAAATTGGGGTTAAGCTCTACGAATTGCGCAAGTCGGGCGGGCAGTTGAACCAACAGCAACAACCCAAATCCAGCCCCCGATCGGCTTCGTCGTCACTCCATTCCTGAGGCATCGCCTATGACTGTGCCCCATAATTTTGAGCGGGCAACCCAATCCTATGCCCATCACGATCGGGTGAATCCTGTGGTGACCGATGAACCGGCCTGGTTCGATCTCAGTCGCTATGATCAATCTTGGTTCGATCGAGGGCGGCCCGGCTGGTTTATTTTGTTATGGTGGCTGATTCAAGGCACTTTGTTTCCCCTATCTCCCCACCCGGCTAATGGGTTTCGCTGTTGGTTATTGCGCTGTTTTGGGGCAAAGATTGGTAAGCGCGTGGTGATTCGATCGAGCGCTCGATTTACCTATCCTTGGAAAGTGCAAATTGGTGATTGGTCTTGGGTTGGAGATCATGTCACGTTCTACAGTCTCGATCGCATTGAAGTGGGTTCCCACTGCATTATTTCCCAAGGCAGTTATCTCTGCACCGGCAGTCATGATATTCACGATCAAACCTTTGGGTTATTGGTGGAACCGGTGGTGATTGGCAACGGCACTTGGGTTGCGACGGATTGTTTTGTGGCCCCCGGCGTGCGTATTGGCGCAAATAGCATCATCGGCGCAAGAAGCACGGTGCTGATGAATATTCCCGCTCGCTCGATCGCTTGGGGAAATCCTTGCAAACCTCAACGAGCGCGATCGCTCGATCGGTGCCAGTCCTCCTCCACAATTCCATCCCAATAGGCACTAATTAACCAATAGGCACTAATTAACCAATAGGCACTAATTAACTAGGCACTAATTAACACTGATTGTTAGCGCTGATTGGGATTGATCAGCATTGATTAATTGATTAATTGACTAATTGATTAATCGCCACCCAATCATCGAGCAGATCAAGTTTGTTGATCGAACGAATCAACGCCAATCGAAGCCAGCAGTAACTCTGCTCCGTAGCGCACCGGATCTGTACAGGGGAGATCGGTCAGGGCCGCCACCCGATCGCACTCGGCCCTTGCTTCCGCATCCGACAGGTGAGCCGTGTTCAGGGCGATCGCTGCCACGGGCGCTGCTGCATAGGTTCCGGCCGCTCGTGCCACCGCTTCGTAAAGGGCCACCACGTCCGGCAATGGCGGAATCAGGCAATGGGGCAAATCTCGCAAATGAACTTGACCAGCCCGATGCACCAAAATCAAATGGGTGGGCTGCGATCCCCGTAGCAACGGCAAGGTGGCTGTCGATCCCGGATGCAGCAACGAGCCTTGGCCCTCGATCGCCAACAAGTCCCCTTCGCCCAAGCCCCCCGCGTCTTGGGCCGCCTGCAACAGGGCCCGCTCCACTGCCCCCGCCGCAAAATCCACCCGCACCGCATCCAGGGCCACCCCCTGCCCAGCAATCATCAACCCCGCTTGGCCCGTGCCCACAAAATGTGCTTGTCGGCCCTGGCGGCGGGCTACTCGGCACAGTTCCAAGGTGGTGGACATTTTCCCGATCGCCATATCTGTGCCCACGGCTAAAACCCGCCTCCCCGGCAGCAACCGCGCCAACCCTGACCCGATCGTCAGGCCCGTTGGTTCCACCCGCACATCCCAAATCCATTGCCCCGGCTGTTGGCAAGCCACCCAATCGGGCGCTTGACTGAGGGGGCGATGCAGACCATTCACCAGGGAAACCCCAGCCCGCAGCGCCTCCTTCAGTTCCGTTTCCCATTCCGTCGGCAAAATTCCCCCCGAAGGCGCAATCCCAATTAGTAAGGTATCGACCCCCAGGGCGATCGCCTCCTGCGCGCTGGCTACCACGGGAACCGGGCGATCGATCCCCGTTAAAGTCACCAGGCTGGCACCGGCCGCATCGCGATCGATCACCGCCACCACCTCCGCCGCACTGTAGCGCAAGAAGGCGAGACCCGTTTTGCCCCGTGGGCCCCGCAGTCCCTCATGCAACAAAACCCCTACCCGTCGCCCCGCCAAGCGCGGATTCAGAAAGTCCATCGATATTTCTCAACTACGGATGCTTGGACTGGTTTACTGAACTGGTCTACTGGCTTTGTTTTGCTGAACCAGCATGTTGAATTGAGTCATTTGCTGGGTTTGAGCTACAGCGAAAGTCGATCGCTAGCGTTCAATCCAGGGCACGGTGCGCAACCATTCCCACACGCCCGTATGTCTTCGCTGGGTCACATTTTGGCTATGTTCTGCAACGGCCATTTTCAAATCCTCAGGACTAAACTCATAGCCCAACCGACAGGCCACATCGGCAAATTCTTGGGGCGTTTTCACAGACTTGAAATATTGTCGAATTTGTTCGCTTTGGGCAGCAGCAATTAAGAAGCGATCGGCATTATCGATAGACATAACTCAGCACCGAAAAGACACCAAAATGGATGACCCTTGAGGCCCCTGGAAAACACCTTTGGAAAACACCTGAGGGAAAGACCTGAGAGAAAAACCCAAGGAAAGACCTTAAGGACAAAACAACGTGTCGCGCGTGGCCCGGCCTGTCTCTGGATTCACCCCATCCGCTACCGCACAAAGCTTGTCTAGGGTGTCCGATCGCAACAACACATCGGTAAAGTCCGCTCCCGTGATTTTGACACCGGGAATATTAATGCTGGCGGCGAAGGCTCCTTCTAACACCGCGTTGGTCAAATTTGCATTGACTAACCGGGCTGAATCAAGGGTGGAATTTCGTAAGTTTGCACCGCTCAAATCTGCTGATTCTAAGTTTGCGGCAAAGAAGCGAACCCCTTCAAGATTAGCGTTATGAAAGTTTGCTTCTCGCAGGTTGGCTTTGGTGAAGTCATCATCTCGCAGATCCTGATTGGAAAAGTCTGCGCCCACCAAAGAGAATCGGTTGTAATTTTCTGCCCAGGCTGGCTCTGTCAATCCACACCAACCAGTTAGCAAGGTTAGACTCAAACTCAATGCCAGCAGTGGAAACAGAACCCATCGCCGCCAAGAATGACGAATTGAAGGGGCGATCGCGCTTACTCGATCAGGATTGGCATCAAAATTTTTAGGCTGAGTTCTGTTGGCTTGCGTCATTTGCACAGGAATTTTTAAGATCACTGAAAACCCCCAAATTCAATTTCCATGCACAAGATTCTGCCTTTCATGAATCACTAGCAGTTACTAAAGTCAAAGGTTTCAAGCATTGATCTCACATCAGAAATTTGAGCTATGAAATACCAACTGAGACTTGACTTGCACTGTACAGGCAGCTTCTAGGAGATTATCAAACCTAGGGATCAGAAACCAAGCTTAAATTAGTCGAAGGATTGTGACCCGATCGTCCTCAGTACGCCAAAGGAAACTACAAGTCCCCAGTGTCAGACCAATGACTCGTCACCACCAGTCCTTGCTTGAAGACACCCGATCGCCAAACCGCGAATTGTGGGTGATTCGCGCGGCAGCAATCAACTCAGGATCATTCACCCCAGTTAATCAAATCTGATGGTCATTGATTTAGAGCAATGGACTTGCGAGCAATTGACTCAGATTCATGAGTCGGGGGTAAGCAGCTCAGGGCGATTAACTCAGGGGTGCAAGCTCCGGTGGAAAATCATCATCCGTTGGGAAAGGCAAGGTTTCATCAATCATGCCCTCGGACGGTTCATCGTCCACGGGGCCAAGGGGAATAAACTCCTCTTCTTCATCTTCTTCAGTGCTTTCGCTGGCCACAAGAACAACGGTGATGTTGTCACGACCACCGCGATCTTTGGCGGACTGCACCAGACGCTCCACCAACTGATCGAGCTGGTGGGCCGAGGGCATTTGGCAAAGATGATGCAAGATTTCGGAGTCGGATAATTCCTCCGTGAGACCGTCACTACAGAGCAGCAGTTGATCCCCCAATCGAAACTCAAGGGGATAAATTTCCACTAGCTCCAGCTCTCGTCGTCCCAGGCATTGCATCAACACATGTCGCCAAGGGTGCGATCGCGCCTGTTCTTGGCTCAGGTCGCCGCTTTCAACGGCCCGGGCCACCCAGGTGTGGTCCTTGGTCAGTTGCAATAGGTGTTCCTCCCGCGATCGATAGAGGCGCGAGTCACCCACATGCACCTGCCACCACTGATCATCGCGATGCATAATCGCCACGATCGTCGTGCCCATTTCGGCCCGTTCCGGATGGCGAACTTGGTCATCCAAAATGGCATCGTTGGCTTTCTCGATCGCCACTTCCAACAGGGCCGGAGAGGAAGCCTCTGATTCCCAAGATTGCAGGATCACTTGGCTAACCACTTCGATCGCAATGCGGCTAGCTTCCTGTCCGCCCGCATGGCCGCCCATTCCATCCGCAACGATGAATAACCGACCTTCAGGATCGACAAACAAATTATCTTGATTGACACTTCGCAGCATTCCGCGATCAGTCAATCCCGAGGCTCGAAACTTCATGGGCGAACGGGACGGGGGTAGAACAGGGGCAATCAGGATTGGCGGCCAACCGGACGCTGAGCGCGGGTGGCAGCGATCGCGGTCTATCGAGCTTGGTTTGCTATGGAGCGCGTCGAGGAATGAGGGGTATCACCCCTCAACCCCTAGGACTTTAGAACATCTTCTCATAGCGATCCATCCGCCGCAGCAAGCGCAAGAGAGCGATCGCGGGTAGGAGGCCGATGCCACCGGGAATCACTGCAAACCATCCGTATCCTGTACCCACCAAGATGGCACTACAAAGGGCAAAGCTACCAGTCAGAATCGAATAGTTGGTGGCCACTTGGGCATTGCTCAGGCGGCGCAACACGCGATCGGTTTCCGTGGCCCGCACCCGCAAGCGCAGGTCACCCCGATCGAGCTTTTCGATCGTGTCATCAATGCGACGCGGCAAACCCAAGGCCGTTGAACTCATTTGCGCTGCCTGGCGACCTAACTCGCCCAGCAAGTCTCCGGCAGCCTCCGGTTGATTTCCATTCATCAGTTGCATCGCGTAGGGTTTAGCGACCTCCATAAAATTAAACTCAGGATCTAGGCCCTTGCCTACCCCTTCCAAGGTTGAAAATGCCCGCATCACGAAGGTAAATGTCGCTGGGAACCGAAAAGGCTGGCCGTAGGCGATTTCATACAGATCGTCGCTGATGGCGGTCACGGACTGGGCTTCAAAGGGTTTGTCCATGAAGTTGTCCAGCAT
Source organism: Limnothrix redekei LRLZ20PSL1 (assembly GCF_043235035.1). Taxonomy (NCBI): domain Bacteria; kingdom Bacillati; phylum Cyanobacteriota; class Cyanophyceae; order Pseudanabaenales; family Pseudanabaenaceae; genus Limnothrix; species Limnothrix redekei. The sequence goes on from NZ_JAZAQF010000012.1 coordinate 39,112, forward strand.
GTACTGGATCGATCGCCGGACGGGCCCCGTGTCTCCGGTCGGTTGCAGCGCCCCCAGCGCAATCAGGGAGTTCATCACCCGCTCGCCATTCTTTTGGGCAATGCCAAAGAAGGTTTCCATCAACCCCGTGCGCACATTGGCATTAATCTGCCCCATCATCCCGAAGTCATAGAAAATCAGCGCTCCGTCCGGACTCACCGCCAGGTTGCCCGGGTGAGGATCCGCGTGGAAAAAGCCCCCTTCGAGGATTTGCTCCAGGTAGGCCCTGGCTCCCAACTCGGCCAGGGTCGATCGATCAAGTCCTGCCGCTTCCAGGGCCTCGTAGTGGCTGATTTTGATGCCGGGGACATATTCCAAAACAATCGTCCGAGGTGAGCAATAGCGCCAGAAAACCTTGGGTACACGAACCCAATCCGCGTGGCGAAAGTTCCGCCGGAAGCGATCGGCATTGCGTCCTTCGTTTAGATAATCAATTTCCTCGTATAAAATCCGGCAGCATTCTTCATAAATGCCCAACCAATCCCGACCGGGGCCCCAACGGGGATGGTTTTGGAAATAGCGAGCAATGCCCTTCAGAATGGCCAAGTCGATTTGGAAGAGCTTTTTCAGGCCCGGGCGCTGCACCTTCACCACCACTTCTTCGCCCGATCGCAATTGAGCCTTATGAACCTGGCCCAAACTGGCGGCCGCCAAAGGAATGGGGTCAAAGCTCTGGAAAAGTTCCTGCACCGGCTTGCCCAAGTCTTGGCGAACGATCGCTTCCACTTGGTCATAGCCAAAGGCCGGTACGCGGTCTTGCAGCTTCGACAACTCCTCCACATATTCCGCAGGGAACAGATCAGCGCGCGTCGAAAACAGTTGACCCACTTTGATGAAAGTGGGCCCTAACTGGAGCAGCGTATCGCGCACCCAAACGGCCTGTTGGCGGCGGCGGGCCTTTTGTTTGGCCTCCGTCATGCCTCCGCGATAGCTCCAGGGTTTGGTATCAATCCAAAGCCACAACAGCCAAAGAGTGACAAAAGTCCAGATATCTATAAAGCGGCGGGGGCGGGAGTACCGCTCGCGGTTCCATCGGTAAGCTTTGCTGTCGTACGTTTTCACCCTCGACTCCGTGCGGTGCGTCTCGACTCTAGCTTGGGTTGGCTTCGCTGCGGTATTGCTTAATCTCTGACCTGAGGCGGGCAATTTCGGCTCGCAGATCATCGAGTTCAGCTTGCACATCGTCGCCGCCGGAAGCGCTGCTGTTGCTGGTGCGTCCGTTGGTGGCGGCGGCTTCGGCCTGTTGGGCCCTGGCCAGGGCTTCTTCAACCAGTTGGCGCAGGTTTTCCCGCTGTTCGGCATCGAACTTCCCAAGCTCGCTCAACCAATCGGTGGCAGTTCGCTCGATTTGTTCGTTTACCACTTCAGCGATCGCGCGACCAACAAAGAAGGCATGGACAAGCGGGTTACTCATGAAACTCGCGGGTGAAAGTACTGGGAAGGCGATCGGGGATCAGGAGGTCAAACGCTAGTTGAGAGCTAGGGTGCGCGCATAATCGCTTTTAGGCAATGCCAGAGCGGGCTACCGCGACCGCTCTGAATTATAGCGTGGTGGTTTTGGGCTGGCAGGTTTGGCATGAGCAGTTTAGGGCTGGCTGGGGATTCGCGCCTGCGGCTTAGTCAGGGATCAAGATCAGGGATCAAGATCAAGGGCGCAGAACTCGAAGCCAGGGTATGCCATGCCCTTAGGGTGTGCTGCTGCTGTCTGGGGCGGAACCACTGCCAGCGCTGCCCCCGTTGCTAGCACCGGATGCTCCGCTGCTGGCTGGGGCGCTGGAGCTGCCACCGCTGGGGCGACGCTCAACGGCGGCCGGCTCTGGCGCGGGGCGACGCTCCGTGGTCGATCGACGTTCTGTGGCAGGGCGCGGCTCGGGGTTGGCGGGGCGATCGGGCGCGGGGCGGGTTTCTGAGGAGACTGAGTTGGTGGCCGGCTCGGGGGTGCTGGTTCCTGACGGTGAGCGATCGACCGTTGAACCGCGATCGCCCGAATTGGAGCGATCGGGGCGATCGGGACGATCGGTTGCTGGGTTGGTTGTCCCCAAATTGCTGCCGGAGGGATCCACCAGCGGTGTGCTGTCGGTCGGTGGCGCGTTGCCGTCAGGATTATCCAAAGGGCTGGGGCTGGCCAGGGGCACGCGACCGGCGGTGGGATCCACTGGTTGAGGACTATTGCGCACGGGCCGCTCGATCGGGGCAATGCGCTGGCTGCGAATCGCCGCTGAACTATCCCGGTGAGGATGGCTGCGAATTTGCTGCAGCACTAGGTCAGGAATGCTGGGATCGGCTGGATCCAACTCCTGCTCAGCGGTTTTGGATACCGGCCAACCTTCACGCGGCGGAAAGGACTGCTCTTCTCCCGCCAACCAGTTCAGGATTGGGGGGGACTCGAACCGAATGCCGAAGAGGTTCATTTCGCCGGATCGCACAACGGCCACCGCCCCCGCACCAAGCATGGAAGCACAGGCGGCGGTAACCAAAAACAGGGGAGCAATCCAGCGGCTTCGTTGCGGTTGGGGAGAAGAAGGGTTCAAAGCAAACCTCGGGGCATCGGAGAGGGGTGGATGCCGCTTCAACTCTTAAGAATAAGTCAAGAGTTTTTCTTTCGTAAAGATTCACAACAATTGTGACCATTGCCCTGGGTTGCGATCGCCCCCGAAGCCTCAGCCCACCGGACTTTGTGGCGGATAGTGGGTTTTCACCCAAGTGATCGCTTCGGTGCGATCGCCCACCAGCCGATCCAAACAGGCTCCCCGCAACTGGCCCAAAATTTCCCGAAACTGCTTACCCGGTGCATAGCCCAACTGTTGCAGATCTTTGCCATTCAAAGGGCTGGTCACTTGGCTCAGGCGGGTGAGATAGTGCCAAATTTGCCGCCGTGTCACCCGATCGCTGTGGAGACTGACCAATAACAGCAGCGGTCGGCTCCAGGATTCCAAGACCCGCACTTGGTCGCTGGGGCGATCGCATCGGGCCAATTTTGCGGGCAAGGTGGTTTCCGCGATCGCCAGTTGCTCCAACCGTTGAATGCTGGTTTCGGTGAGTTGTAGGCGGCGTGCCACCTCAGCTCGATCGCCCGGGGCCAAGCTGGCCAACAAGGTTTCCAGCAATAGTTCCCAACGATGGAGACCCGCCACCGCCCGATCGTCCCCCCAAGCCAACACCCCTGCCGCCCAAACCCAGGCCACCCACCGCACCGCCTGCCGGAGCGATCGGGTCAGTTTCAACGTAGGGTGAATGCAACGTAAGGCCTCCAGGCGATCGAGCAAGTCCAGGGCCGGCAACCAAAAATCCGTCTGCAAAATATATTTCAGCTCGGCTTTCAAACGAGTTTCCAGGGCAGGTTGACGGCGCTGTCCCCCCAGCGGCGACAGTTGAGCCATGGCATAGCGGATGTAGCGCTCTGTTTGGGTTTCGATCGTGAATCCCAACTTGACCGCAAACCGCACCGCTCGATAGATCCGCGTGGGATCCTCAATGAAACTGTTGGCATGGAGCACCCGCACCAGCCGATCGCCCAAATCCACCATGCCCCCAAAAAAGTCCAGCACCTCACCGGGATTGGGTTCCGTCAGCCGCACCGCCAACGCATTCACCGTAAAATCGCGCCGATACAAATCCTGTTGAATAGAACTGGCTTCCACTTCCGGATTCGCCGCTGGATAGGGGTAAAACTCCGTGCGCGCCGTAGCAATGTCCACCCACAGGGAATCGAACAGCGGATCTCGATGCCACAGCAGGGCGGCCGTTTGAAATTGCCCATGGACTTGTAAACGCACCCCGGGATAGTCCTGGGCCAGAGCTTGGGCCAAACTCACAGCGGCTCCGGTGTCTGGCGCGATGGCTGCTGAGGCCTCTGGAGGATTCGCCCGGGGTTGATGGCAACCATCCACCACCAAGTCCAAATCCGACAGGTGTAGCGCCTGGGCCGCGCCACTCAGGAGCAAATCGCGCACCCCGCCCCCCACCAGGTACAGTTGCCAGCCCCTGGTCTGGGCCAAAGCCGCTGCCCGATCGAGCAATTGTCGCAAGGGCGGAGTGAGCCGCGACAGCAAGGGGCAAAAATTCCCGATCGCCTCGATCGGGTCTGACAAGGCATGGGTGGGCTGTTGCTGTCGATCGCGATGGAACCGGCGCAACACATCGGTACGGGTCACAATCCCCACCAGTTGCCCCCGATCGAGCACCGGGAGCCGGCCAATGTCATAGGTCACCATCAGGGCTTCGATGGCTGCCAGGGTCGTTTCCGGGGCGATGGTTTTGAGCTGGGTGGTCATGTAGCCCTTAACAGGGGCATGGTGAAACCCGTGGTGCAGCGCAATGTCCAGATCTCGCCGGGACACAATCCCCACCAACTGCCCACCCCGATCGACCACGGACAGGCCGGAATGGCCATAGCGCAACAAAATCCGCTGGGCTTCGTCGATCGACGTTTCCGGCAAAATCGTCCGCACAGGTGACGACATCAAATCCCGCGCGATCGGAGGATGGGGCAACTGAGCCGCAAAGGCCGCCATCAGTGACTTCAACAAGGTCGCCGCCTGTTCGATCGGCTCCGCTGGCTCTGAATCCCAATGCACCGTTCCCGCCGCCGCTTGGGCATGGCCACCTCCCCAAGGAGCCAACAATGCTCCCCAGTCCGGGCCCACCAACCGCGATCGCCCCACCAACGATAGCCGCTGGCCACGAGACCCCTCTCGGGTGCTGTAGAGCGTACCCAACAGCAAACTATCGGCCCCGATCGTGTCCACCAGCCGCGAAGCCACCGTTGAAAGACCGGGCACATAGTGATCTGCTGTCAGCAACACCCAGGTTAATCGGGCCCCGGCCACCACTTGGGTTTGTTCCGGGTGGCCATGCACCTGGTCGATCGCCTCGGCCAACAGCCGCTGCAACAGAGGCGACAAACTCGGATCCAAATAGGTGGCAATGGCGCTGACGCTGGCTCCTTGGGCCATTAACCAAGCCAGGGCCGCCGCATCCCGCGCCGTTGCGGTTTCATAGGTCAAAGATCCAGAGTCCACATGGATCCCCAAGGCCATCACCGTTGCCTCAGCCGGTGTGAGGGGCCGCTGCAAGTCGCCAGCTCGTTGCAATTGCTCCACCATCAGGGTGGTGGTGGCCCCCACCGCTTCGATTTGTCGTTGGGTGGCGGGAATATCTCCCACCGCACCCAAGTGATGGTCATAGAGGGCGATCGATTCCAACTGGGGCAAGTCCAGCCATTCCGCCAACTTTCCCAGCCGATCGCGCTGTTGGGTATCCACCACCACGAGCGATCGAATCCGCTTCGGATCCACCGATCGCCGCTCAATCAAGGGATACTCATCGCGATGGAGCGCCAAAAACGCCTGCACTCCCGGATGCACGCCACCCGCCAGCACAATTTTGGTCCCCGGGTGCAGGCAGGCCCAGCCCACCGCCGCCCCTAGGGCATCAAAATCCACCGTCATGTGGCACAACACGAGATCCATCGATCGCAGCCCATCCTGAAATCGTTATTGGCCCTGTTATTAACCCTTCGGTTATGGGCCCCTCTAGCTCAGTTTGCGCCCTAAAGTTTGCGCTCTAAAGTTTGCGCTCTAAGTGGGCAATGAGGTGATCCGCCTTCATAAACCCTTCGATTCGATCGATCGCCTGGCCGTCCTTAAACAAAATCAGCGTCGGCAGGGCTGTCACCTGGTGTTGAGTTGCCAAATCCGGGTAGCGATCGGCATCAATCTTCACCACTTGCAGGTGATCATGCAGCCGCACACTCACCTCCTCCAGCACTGGCGACAACAGTTGGCAAGGGCCACACCAAGTGGCATAAAAGTCCACAAGAACGGGTTTTTCAGCTTCCTGAATCATGGCATCAAAACTCGTGAATTCTTTCGATGTCGCCATGGCTCTCCTCCTTGGGCAGGGGTAATTATTTAGAGAAAATCCCAATGATCGCAATGATTGGTGATCGCAAGTCCCAAGCAAACCCAGTCGATCGTCACTCCATTTTTTAGTCAAATTGGCCAAGATCGATCGAGTGGTTCCCAATTTCTGATTTCAATTTCTCATTTAAGATGAAATCGCGAAAAAACCGAGAGAACATCGGCTTGAAATGGCTTGGAACCTGAAAATTTCAGCGCTACAATGGAACCGGTTTGCCCCTGTTGATCTAGGGCTAATCAAGCTTAGACTGAGAATTAATCATTCACGCGATTCGTTCGCAATCAATTAAGGCGAAAGTTAAGGCGAAAGTTTGAGAGCAAAGCCAAGGGCCAGAGCATTTGATCGTCTTGCTCCAATCATGATCAGGCAAGGGGTTTAAACCCCTTGTCTTACCGCTTGTCTTACCCCTTGTCCCAGTACTTGTTCCATCCCTTGTTTTGCCCCTTGTCCCACGATCTGTTAAGAGCAAAGTCCGAGACGATGATGATTGACGGATGGGCCTAATCAATTGGGTCTGATCAGTCCCAACTGATCAGTGTCGCCTTGATGGTTGAATGGTTCGGTGATCCTCGTTTGATCCTGGTTTGATCCTGTGCGGAGCTTGGCACAATGACCCCCAGCGCTGAAATTATTTGTGTCGGCACTGAGCTGTTGCTTGGCGACATTCTCAATGGTAATGCTCAGTTTTTGGCCCAACAACTGGCGGCATTGGGCATTCCCCACTATTACCAAACGGTGGTTGGCGACAATCCCCAACGCCTGCAACGGGCAATCGCTACCGCTTGCCAACGATCGCGCATTTTGCTGTTTACGGGTGGCCTGGGCCCCACGCCCGATGACTTAACCACCGAAACGATCGCCCAGTTTTTCGATGTGCCCCTGGTGGAACATCCGGCCGTCATTGCCGACATTGAACAAAAATTTGCCCAGCGCGGCCGCACCATGGTTCCCAGCAATCGCAAGCAGGCCTTGCTGCCGGCCGGTGCGGCCATTTTGACCAACCGAGTGGGCACGGCTCCGGGCATGATTTGGCAACCGGTTCCGGAGTTATTGTTGATGACCTTTCCCGGTGTGCCCAGCGAAATGCGCACCATGTGGGCGGAAGTGGCCGTGCCTTACCTGCGAGATCACGGGTGGTCGCGCCAAACGATCGTCTCCCAAACCCTGAAGTTTTGGGGCATTTCCGAATCGGCCTTGGCGGAACGGGTGGCAGACTATTTAGCCAGTTCGGATCCAACGGTGGCTCCCTATGCCAACCGAGGATCGGTGAAGTTGCGGGTGTCGGCCTGTGGAGCAACGGCGGCCGAAGCCCTGGTCAAAATTGAGCCGATGGTGGCGCAAATTCGCGATCGAGTGGGGCCCGATTGCTATGGCTTGGATGAGGATACGTTGCCGATCGTGGTGGGTCGATCGCTCCAAGACCGAGGCGAAACCCTGGCGGTGGCGGAGTCCTGCACCGGTGGCGGCTTGGGGCAGTTGTTGACGGCGGTGGCCGGCAGCTCCGCCTACTTCCTCGGTGGCATCATTGCCTACGACAACCGGATCAAAACAGCCCTGTTGGGGGTTTCGGCGGAAACGCTGGATCGCTTCGGAGCCGTCAGCCACGAAACAGCAAAGGAAATGGCGATCGGGGCACGAGAGCGCCTCGGCAGCACCTGGGCCATCAGTATCACCGGGGTGGCGGGGCCCGGCGGTGGCAGCGAGGCAAAGCCCGTGGGCCTGGTCTATGCGGGCATTGCCGGGCCCGGTGGGGTCACCACCCATGAAATGCGCCTCGGGATCCAGCGCGATCGGGAATGGATCCGCCACGTGAGCGCCTGCACCGCTTTGGATTTCTTGCGTCGCCGCTGGCTATGAGATTGGCCGATTTGTTGTCCGTTTAGTTCGTTTAGGTTGGGGGTTGCGAGTTGGGCCGCTGCGCGATCGATGGTTACGAGCCGGTTTGCGGGATGAGGTGCGAGCACCAGGCGATCGACCTCGGGCTTGGCTGGTCGATCGCTTGGCCCGGCGGGCGCGTCGTTTTTGCCAAGAGCTGAGATGATCCGTTGCAATATGAGACAGGGCCCCCACCTCCAGCCCCACAAAACCCGCCACCAAAAACGGGAACTGATCAACCCACAGCCATTGACCGATCGCCCGGGTTTGGGCCAAGGTGGCCGCCTCAAAGCTGGCATAGCGATCGGCCCCACCCAACAGGGAAAACCCGATCGCCGCCAATCCCAACAGCAGCAACCATCCCAACCCCAGGGCGATTGCCAAATACAGCACCCGCAAGGTCGTGCCAATCAGCGGCCCATGGGACCAGGTGGAGCGGTGGCGAATCAGTTTTTGGTAAGGAATCCAAATGATGCGTAGGGGGCCCCAACGCTGGAATGGGTGCGATCGAATATCCAGGTCTGGGCTGAGCCAATAGCCCCCCACCACACAGCCGATCGCGCTCGCAGCCGCTAACCCGAAATCCGCCGTCACCCCCAATCCCACCAAAAACCAAATCCCGGCCGTGTTGATCGTGATGCGATCGTGAACCAATCCGGCAGCCATAGGGGCAGGGCGCAAATGCCGATAACGAGAGCAATATCCAAAAAGCTGATCAACCAAAACCAGGCTGATCCACGCCAGCCATAGAACTAGCCATAAAACCAGTTCGTGAACCGAAACTAGGCCCATCTTGAGCCACAGGAGCCAGCCCTGGCAAGCGATCGGGCAGCGGATCGTGCTTCTTGCCATTAAACGCGATTAAAACTCAGCACAGAATTACGCTGTGCTTATGAATTCAGCATCTGAAATTTGAAAATTGTAATCAAGTCAATTATTTATTAAAACTTATTCTCAATTAGGATGAAGGTCAGGGTGTCAATCGCTACAGCCGCCAGCGGGTCACTCACTGGCTCTCGGGGCGGTGACCTGATTCGTTGCCCCCAAACCATGGCCCCATCACCGATTCTTGACCGTTGGCCCCACTAACCCCCACCCGCGATCGCCCCCTACCGGGATGGATCCAATCAGCAAGTTTTTGATCGTGAAGAAGTTACCGTCAAGCGCCACGCGTTGGCCAGAGCGTTTTTGGAGGCTGTTCCACCTCCGTCAAGCCCCCAGCCCTTACCCCCTGGAGCCAATCGATCGCTGGAGCGATGGGCCCACACAAGCCACCGAATGGTTGACCACCACCCCAGTCCACCCCCCGTTTCAAAACACCCACCTCAACACCACTCCCTTGACTCCCTCTTGCCTAATCATGCCTGCCGCTGCTCGTCGAACCGATGGGCCGGGATCTGCGCCACCCCCACCCCCCGCCCCATCGCTAACGCCTGTTCCCTATCGTCGTTACGGGCCCGTTGCCATTGCCTTGTTGGTGGGAGTGGGGCTATCGGCTTGGGCGGCCAACTGGGCGGCCGATCGGGACTTGGCCCAAGCCCGCGCCCAACTGCAACAGCAAGCCCAACAATTGGGCAACAATCTCCGTGATGATTTAGAACAAATTACCCGCACCACCCGCGCCGGGGGCTTGATGTTCGATCGCCGTCGCCCCGCCTCGGCCACCGAATTTCAATCCATTAGCCAAAACCTTCTGTCCGACGTGGCCAACACGGCCGATACGGCCTGGATTCAGGCCGATCCCCAAACGGGGCCCTATATTCAATTTCAACTGGGGCAAGGCATCCAGTCCCTTGGCGGTCAGCAATCCGGTCAACGAGCAATCATCCCCCCAGCCCTCAACAGTTGGCTGAAGCGGGCCCAGTCCTTTCAGCGGCCCCTAACGATGATTGTGTCCAATCCAGATCCTCGGCTGCTGACGGTGCAGGGAACCGACCAGGGCTGGTTTGTGACCCAAACGGAAATTACCCGATCGCTCCACCTCACCCGTGGACAAACGGGCGTGTTGAATTTGGATATTTTCCTGTTCGATCGCCCGGTGGATTATTTGCAATCCCAGTTAGCCAACCCCAGTAGCTTCGATCGCATCCTCCCGACCGCTAGCACAGCCCCTTGGACTGTTGGGGCCCAGCAGGCCCTGCGTTGTCCTTGGAAAGGCCCTTGGGATATTTGCACCCAATCCATTAACGTGGGCGATCGGGAAATGTCCCTGCTCGTGTTGCCCCATCAAAGTTTTTCGCCCTTCCTGTTTCCCAACAGCATCGCGGCCTTTCTCGTAGGATTAAGCCTCACCGCCAGCATTGCCGCCTATCTTTTCAACAATATTCGGCGAGTCGTGGTGCAAGAATCGCTCCTCAACCAGGTGATTTATACCAACCAACAGCTTCAAGAATCTCGCTTGGCCTTGCAAGATCGCACTGAAGATTTAGAAACGGCCCTTCAAGAACTTCAAGAAGCCCAAGCGCACCTCATCCAAAGTGAAAAGCTATCCAGCTTAGGGCAATTGGTGGCCGGAATTGCTCACGAAATTAATAATCCCGTGAGCTTTGTGCATGGCAATTTGCATCACGCTTCAGAATATGCCACGGAACTCCTAGAAGCCGTGACCGCTTACCAAAAGATGATCGATCGCTACAACCAGCAATATTCCAAAACCCCTCATTTCGTCCCGATCGCCCATCCCGAGACCCTTGATTTAGATTATATTGCCGATGATTTTCCCAAGCTGCTCACCTCCATGCGCGTGGGAACCAATCGAATTCGGGAAATTGTGAAATCCCTCAGAATCTATTCCCACGTCACCACCGAAGCCAAGGAACCGGCCAGCCTCCATGAGTCCATTGATCGGGTTTTGATGATCTTGAATCATCGAATTCAGGAGCTAAAACCCGATCTCAATATCATTCGTCAAAGTGGCTCTTTACCTGCCATTGATTGCACGATCGGGCAAATTGATCAGGTTTTAATTAACCTATTAGTTAATGCCATTGATGCAATCGAAGAACGCTGGCAAACGGCTCCACCGGCCCAAGAATTACCCACTATTACCATCACGACCCAAACCCTCAATCTGTCTTGGATCAAAATTGAAATTGCCGACAATGGCATTGGGATGAATGAGGTGACCCGCGCCAAATTATTTGACCCGTTCTATACCACCAAGCCCGTTGGCAAAGGCACAGGATTGGGCATGGCGATCGCCTATCAAATTATTGTGGAGCGTCACTACGGTTCGATCGACTGTCGATCGATTCCCCACCACGGCACAACCTTTGAAATTAAGCTGCCGATCACCAGAGATATCGCCAGCGCCGCCACTTCTGCCTAATTGATGGGCCACTTCAACAGGGGCTGATGCCCAATGGCTCCAGGTTCAGGTGTGCCGCCGCTGCGGCCAGGGCCGCGCGATCGCGCCAATTGCCCACATGGGGTAAATAGCCCAGCACGGGCACATGGGTCAGGCTTTCAATCAGGCCGATGGGGGCCAAGGCTTCTCGATCGGCCGCGCTCACGGCCGTCACTTCATTCAGCACAATGCCCCGCAGCGGAATTGGGAATTGACGAGCCAGGGCCACATTCGCCACCGCTTGGGCGATCGCCCCCAACTTGACCGGCACCACCAACACCAACGGCAACCGCCAAGCGGCAACCACATCCGCAAAGGTCAACTCCCAAGTGACCGGCGACCCCAAGCCTCCGGCCCCTTCAATCAAAATGAAGGAGCGATCGCTCTGGAGGGTTTGCAGAGCTTGCCAGGCTAAGGCCAGGTCGATCATTTTGCCTTCGCGTTCCGCCGCGATCGGGGGAGCCAAGGGAGCCTGCAACCGAATGGGATTAAAGGACTCGGGGCTTTGATTCAAATCCGCAAACAATTCCCCATAAATTTCCTGATCGCCCTCCCCGGACTGCACCGGTTTCAGCAGGCCCAAGGCCCCTTGTTTTTGACAATGCTGCTGCCAATAGGCCGCCAGTGCCAGCACAAAGACCGTTTTGCCCACTTCCGTATCGCTCCCCGCGATCGCCAGTTGCTGCGGTCGTCTTTCGCTCATCCCCATTCTCCTGTTGATTTAGCACGCTTCCATCGGCTTCAGCACTCTCAGGCCGATCGCCGTTCTGCCCCTTGCTTCGAGGGTTCAATCACGGTTTCTACCGAACCCGCACGGCAATCTCAAAGGGCATTTCCAAATCCGAAGACACTTCAATGCCGTAGTTCCCGCCCACAGGCGCTTCAAAGCTGACGGATCCTTCCAGACCTTCCATATCCGGAATCGGGCCATTGGGACCAAACACCGTGGCTCGCAAACCGGAAGGGATATTAATTGAAATCCGCTGACCCGCCTGGGCTTCAAACCCAAAAGTTTGGGGAACCTGGGGTTGGGTCACGCCTTGGAAGTTGCGCGAAGTGGGTTGGCGGGTTGGCTCTGGGCTGGGGCTAGGGGTTGGCTCCGGAGTCGGGGTGGGCGTTGGCAGGGGGCTTGGCTCCGGGCTGGGCGTGGCGGCGGCGGCCGCCAGCCGTAAACGCAGGCGGTAGTCTCCCCTGGGAGCGCCGGGGGCCACGCGCACTTGCAGGGCATATTCACCAGCCACGGCAATCACGCCATCCCACTGGCGCAGATCCCGGCTCGATCGATCCGCCGGATCGCCATCGGGAGCCAGGAGACTTGCAATTACGTTATTGCCTGCCACGGAAATGCTAAGGGGCTGCTCAGCACCGGCCTGGAAACGATAGATCAGGGTTTCGTTTTCGCCCAGGGTGCGGGAATCTTCAAAGTCTCCAGCGGGCTGAAGGTTCAACCGCTGGGTGGAGACCACAGGTGAGGCGATCGGGCTAGGGGACGGGGTAGGAGATGGCGTGGGGGAAGGGCTAGGCAGCGGCGGACTTTCGGAAGCCGTCTCGGTTGGTGTGGGGTTGCTGTTGTTGGGCGATCGGCTCAGGAACTGATTTACCAGGGACCAAGAGCCAACTCCCGTCCCCAACACCAACAGCACGCCCAACACCGTCACCGCCCAAGGGTTATCCATCAAGGATCCTCGGGGTTCCACGCTCCAATCGGGGCCGGGAGCCGGGGCCGGTGCGGGCGATCGAGGGGCGATCGGGGGCGGCGCAGCCCGACCCACCACCACCGTCGCCATGGTTGAAGGGACAGTTCCCGTGGGATTAGCGGCTGGGGCCGGCGCTGCCGGGGTTGGGGGTGAAGTGGAGGGCGGATGGGTCACGGGGCGGGCCGTCGCATCCAACGTCACCTCCTGCAACGCCTGAAGCACCAAGGAGGCAGAAGGATAGCGCTCCGTCGGTTGATAGGCCAACATCCGCCGCAGCAGATCTCCCAAGGCCGGCGTGAGGGGCACATACTGATCCCAATGCCAGGTAAGGGTGCGATCGTCTAGCAAGTCCTGGGGTTCTCGCCCCGTCAGCAACACCAACACCGTGGCTGCCAAGGCATAGAGATCGCTGCTGGGGTAAGCACGGCCGGTTTGAATTTGTTCGCTGGGGGCATAGCCGCTTTTACCGACGGTGGTGGCCTGCACGGCCGTGGCTCCCGGTTGTTGAAAGCGGGTGGCCATTTCTTTGATGGCCCCAAAGTCAATCAACACGGGAAGTCGGTCGTGTTCCCGCAGAATAATGTTTTCCGGCGAGATATCCCGGTGAATGATCCCCAAATTGTGCAGGTAGCTCAACACAGGGAGCAACTGTTGCAAGAGGTAGAACACTTCCCCTTCCGCAAAGAGCTGACCATGGTGCAAGCGGCTATCCAGGAGCGATCGATAGGTATTGCCCTGCACGTAGTCCTGCACCAAAAATAAGCGACCTTCCGCCTCAAAGGTGGCTTGAAACTTGGGAATTTGCGGGTGATTGATTTGGTAAAGAACCGCTGCCTCGCGCCGGAACAGTTCATTGGATTTTTCGAGGGCGTAGGCATCGCCCACGGGCGGCGTGAATTCCTTGAGGGCACAGCGCTCGCCAAATCGCCCCAAATCCTCCGCCAGGTAGGTGCGCCCAAAGCCACCCTGTCCCAACACTTCCACAAGGCGATAGCGATTTTGGAGAACAGTTCCGGGGGGCAGGGACGGTTGCATGGGACTCGGGGCGATCGAAGAACAGTTGAGAGGGCAATTCAGTCAGGCAATAGTCAGGCGATGGTCGAGCAAAAACTCAAGCGAAACTCAGGCGAAACTCAGGCGAAATTCAGAAAAAACCAATTTATTCCGTGACTTGCATCGCCCCATTGGATTGATCAATTGTTTGATCGAACCATTAAAGGAGTCGGGTGATTTTGATTGTTCAGACGCAACCGGCGCTAAAACCAATTCATAGGGCTGAATGAACCGATCAGACTTGGGGCGATTAGCGGCATCGTCGTCACCCAACCACCATTTCCCCTGATTATCCCAGGTCTGCGATCAATCGCCCGGCACAACCGCCCAAGAAACTGGGCGGCGGTTGTTGGTTGAAGATCCGTTTGATTGGGTCTTCACTGGCTAGCGATTCCGTAGAGTCCCTAGCCGCCTCCTTGGGGGTAGCAAGTTGAGCCGCATCTGCCGACAGGTGTAGCTTGGGCTTGTCCCGTTGCGATCGACTCAGGAACTTGCCGGAACTCGCTGTGGCTCGCACCACCAGTTAGGGTCTTGCCCCTATCTGGGGTTGGGCTGGGTGTTGAATTGCCCGTTTGGGCAACCCTCGGGACTCATCCTAGCCGATCGGGCTAGGGGATGGTCGATCGCCCCATTGAACTCGTTAAACTGCCCCCGTTTTCTGTCACAATTGCCGCCCGATCGTGCAAAGGTTTCTGACTGTTCCTGACCAGATTCCTGTAACAGCAATTGCTCACGGATGTTATCTGATTCCTTTCGTCACGGGGCCTGATCAGCCATCTGGTCAAGCCTTGATGACCACCATTGGCGATCGGCTCACAACCACCACCCATGTCATTGAATGCGGGGACGCAAATCCAAAGAAAATTGGAAGGAAATGCTAAGATTGCCATGAACGCGCTTCGAGGGTCTGCCGTGATTTGCTCTGCGACTTCTCCGCTGCCGACTTCGCATCGCGAAGTGACGGAAAAGAGCCGACTTCGCATCTTCTCAGGATCGGCAAATGTCGCCTTGGCCGAAGAAGTTGCTGCATACCTGGGGTTACCGTTGGGACCAATGGTTCGCAAACGGTTCGCCGACGGTGAGCTTTATGTTCAAATCCAGGAGTCAATCCGGGGTTGTGATGTTTATCTGATCCAACCGGTTTGTCGCCCTGTGAATGACCATTTAATGGAATTGTTGATCATGGTGGATGCTTGCCGCCGAGCTTCGGCGCGCCAAGTTACCGCTGTGATTCCCTACTACGGCTATGCCAGGGCCGATCGCAAGACGGCCGGCCGGGAATCAATTACGGCTAAACTGGTGGCGAACCTGGTTGTGAAATCCGGAGCCGATCGGGTGTTGGCCATGGACTTGCATTCAGCGCAAATCCAAGGCTATTTCGATATTCCGCTCGATCATGTTTTTGGTGCGCCAGTCCTGATTGACTACCTCGAAAGCAAGAATCTGTCGGACATTGTCGTGGTGTCACCCGATGTGGGCGGGGTGGCTCGGGCCCGGGCCTTTGCTAAGCGCCTGAACGATGCGCCCCTGGCGATCATTGACAAACGCCGCCAGATGCACAATGTGGCGGAAGTGCTGAATGTCATTGGTGATGTAAAGGGCAAAACAGCCGTTTTGGTGGATGACATCATCGACACAGGCGGCACGCTCACGGAAGGGGCCCGGATGCTGCGTCGGGAAGGGGCACGCCAGGTTTATGCCTGTGCCACCCATGCGGTGTTCTCCCCCCCGGCGATCGAGCGCTTGTCCAGTGGGTTATTTGAAGAGGTGATTGTCACCAACACGATTCCCATGATGGATCGCCACCATTTTGACCAACTAACGGTTTTGTCGGTGGCTAATGTGCTGGGCGAAACCATCTGGCGCATCCACGAAGACACGTCAGTTAGCAGCATGTTCATCAATGATTAATATCAGTGATTCAAGGATGCGCCGGCCAAGCTAGCTGATTTGGGCGAGTTAGGCTCACTGATGCATGGTGCAGGGAGCGAGTTCGTTCGGAAGGCGGCTTCTGGCCATTGCTCCTTCAAGGACGGAATCCCTAAACGTTGTCCTAAAACTCAAGGGTGACTGACGATCGACCGAGAAACCCAACGGGGATATTCACGGTCGATCGTTGATTTTCGCTGGTTTTTCGGAATTGTCATTTGGGGCGATCGGGCGCGATTGAGTGCAATTGGATGCGATCCAGACCCCCTGAAACCCATTTTGGTGCAGGGGGCCACCCAAAACCTGGCTGATGCCCTATGTTGTGAATTACGGCCTTCAGGTAGATTGATTGGGGTTTCTGATTTTGTATTTTCTGAAGGATGAGGATTAGCCATGGATATTTTTCCGGCGATCGATCTGTTGGGTGGACGTTGTGTCCGGCTCTTTCAAGGTGACTATGATCGCGCGGAAACCTTTGGTGATGATCCGGTGATGGTTGCCCAGCGGTGGATAACGGCGGGGGCCAGTTGGTTGCATCTGGTTGATTTGGATGGGGCTAAAACGGGAGAACCCGTGAATCTCCAGGCGATCGCGGCCATTACCCAACAACTGGGCGATCGCCCGATTCAAATTCAAGTGGGAGGCGGCATCCGAACCCGCGATCGCGCGGCCCGTCTGTTCGAGTTGGGAATCACCAGAGCGATTGTGGGAACCGTGGCCGTGGAGCAGCCGGACGAAGTGGCCGCCTGGTGCGCGGAATTTCCTGGGCGGATCGTAATTGGCATTGATGCCCGCAATGGCTGGGTTGCAACCCGGGGTTGGCTGGAAACCTCCGAAGTGCGGGCGGTGGAATTGGCTCAGCGCGTTCAGGACTGGGGTGCAGCGGCCATTGTTTACACGGATATTCACCGGGATGGCACTTTAGCGGGCCCCAACAAGGAAGCCCTGCGCGAGCTGGCGGAAGGGGTTTCCATTCCCGTGATTGCCTCCGGG
This sequence comes from Limnothrix redekei LRLZ20PSL1, assembly GCF_043235035.1. NCBI lineage: Bacteria > Bacillati > Cyanobacteriota > Cyanophyceae > Pseudanabaenales > Pseudanabaenaceae > Limnothrix > Limnothrix redekei. The sequence continues at coordinate 55,966 of NZ_JAZAQF010000012.1, forward strand.
GGGATCAGTTCCGTCACCGATTTATTGGGGCTGCTGGCCCTAGAGCCAGTGGGAGTCACGGGGGCGATTGTGGGTCGTGCCCTCTACACCGGCAACGTGGATCTCAAAGAGGCCATCCAGGCGGTGGGCCCAGGCCGGATTCAAGACATCCCCCTGAATTTTGGTCAGGAGGCGATCGGGTAACTCTGCCGCTGAGGCAGCTCTGGAATCCACTGCGATCGAGGGGCCCATCCGGGTTAGCGATCGCCCAGCAATCGCCCAATCCTGAACAAATTCTTGCCCATCTTCAGCTCTAGTCCTGAGCAGCAGCGGGGCGCAGGATGACCAACCCATAGGCCTGGGGATTCAGATATTGCTGGGCTGCCCGCTGCAAGTCTTCTGGGGTCAGGCAACGAACGGCATCGGGATATCGCAGGGCTGCGTCCAGATTGCCAACCAACGTTTGGTAGTAGCCATAGAGATTCGATCGATTCGCAGGGGTTTCATTGCCAAACACAAACCCGTTAGCCACCCGCGCCCGCACCCGATCGACCTCCGCCATGCTCACCGGTTCCGAACCGATACGCGCCATGTGATCTTGCAAGCGGGCTTCCAGCTCCGGCAAATGCTCCGGCTCACAATGGGCGGCCAAATAAAATGTTCCTTGGGCACGGTAGGTCAAATTGGTGGCCGAAACCTTGGACACCAATCGCCGCTCTTCCCGCAAGTCCCGTACCAGGCGCGAGGTGCGGCCATGGCCCAACACCGCCGCCAACACATCCAGCGGATAGGTTTCCCGCAAGTCCTGTAGCCCCGGAACGCGCCAGAGCATGATCAGGCGGGCCTGTTGCAGCGATGGATCAATGATTTCCCGGCGTTCAACGCGATCGAACGGCAACTCCGGAATCAACGATGGCGCGGCCACCGGCAAACCCGACCAGTCCCGATCGCGCCAGGCCTCGTTGAAGCCGGTTTCCAAAATCTCGAATAACTGCTCCGGCGGCAAATTGCCCACCGCCACGGCCGTCACTGACTGCGGGCGATAGTAGCGATCATGGAAGTCCCGCATCTGCTGCACATCCAAGTGAGCAATCACTTCCGTGGGACCCAACACCGGCCGGTGATAGGGCAAGGTCTCAAAGGCCAAATTCATCACCGCTTGGAAGGTGCGACGGCGAGGATTGTCTTGGCTGCGGCGAATTTCTTCGAGCACCACGTGGCGCTCCCGGTCAAATTCCGCCGCCGGCAACTGGGGCCGCAATGCCACGTCGAATTGCAAAGGAGCCAGGGCCGCAAAATCCTGGGGGGCGGCGGTCAAATAAAACTGGGTGTAGTCTTGGCTGGTGGCGGCGTTGGTAACTGCTCCGCAAGCTTCAATTCGCTGTTCAAATTCCCCGAGGGCGAGCCGATCGCTCCCTTTAAACACCATGTGCTCCAAAAAGTGGGCCATGCCATTAATGGATTCAGGTTCGATCGCTGAACCAGCGTTGACCCACAAACTGAGATTGACCGCCTCAACGGGCATCTGCTCCACAATCGCGAGTGCACCACAGTCTAACCGCCGAATTAACGGCCCAGTACGGACGGTTTCGATCGGCGGCAGGGCCGGGGCAAACAAGCTTGGCGACATCATTGGCTCAGCTCGCGGAAAGGTAAGATTTAGTTAGACCGCTATTAGCCTAGACCGATTTCACCTCACTGTGCTGGCTGGTGCGGTTACTGGCGGGATCGGCGATCGGGTTTTTTGGGGTGGACGTTGTTTTTGTGGTCTCCCGAGGGCCGCGGGCCTCAATCAGGTCAATGGCGCGGCTGACACTTTCCGGGAAAACCACCACTAGCCCGCCATCCACCGCCCGATCGAGGGCCGTATTCACCGCCGTTGTTTCATCCAGGATGGTTTCAAACCGGCGAACCCGCGCAATCCCCTCCTGACGAGCGACGGTGATGCCCGCTTCGATTTGGCGAGCGGCGCTGCCCCGGGCCCGGCCGCGATTGTCGTCATCTTCCTTGATCAGAATTTCATCGAACATTTGGGCCGCCAGCTTGCCCAGCAATTGAAAGTCCTCGTCACGGCGATCGCCCGGGCCACCGACCACGCCCACCTTAGTACCGGGCCAGTTTTGGACAAACACGCCCACCGCTTCATAGCCAGCGGGATTGTGAGCGTAGTCCACCAGGGCATGGTAGCGACCCAAATCAAACAGATTCATCCGCCCCGGGGTCTGCTTGGCACTGGATGTGAAGGTCATCAGGGCCTGACGAATCGCTTCAATGCGCACCCCTTGGGCAAAGGCGGCCAAACTGGCGGCCAGGGCATTGGCAATTTGGAAGGCGGCCTTTCCGCCCAGGGTGAGGGGAATGTTTTCGGCTCGATCGATCCGCAGGGTCCAATCGCCTTTGAGAATCGACAGGTAGCCGTTTTCATAAACAGCGGCCAAGCCTCCCTGTCGGGCATGTTCCCGCACGATCGGGTTATCCGGGTTCATGGAGAAGTAGGTGACCTGGGCCAACACATGCTCCGCCATGGCCGCCACCAGGGGATCATCCGCATTGAGCACCGCATAGCCATCGGGGGCCGCGGCTTCTGCCACCACCGCTTTCACGCGGGCCATTTGCTCGATCGTGTCGATGTCCCCCAGACCCAGGTGGTCAGCGGCCACATTCAACACCACACCCACATCGCAGCGATCGAACGCCAAGCCCGATCGCAAAATGCCCCCCCGAGCTGTTTCCAGAATGGCCACTTCCACGGTCGGGTCTTGCAGGATCAGATTGGCACTTTGGGGGCCGGTGTTGTCCCCGGGCTCCACCATGTATTCCCCGATGTAAGTGCCGTCTGTGGTCGTGTAGCCCACCACTTGTCCCGTTTGGCGATAGATATGGGCAATCAGGCGGGTCGTGGTGGTTTTGCCGTTGGTGCCGGTCACCGACACGATCGGCACATGGGCCGGTGACCCCGGCGGAAACAGCATATCCAGCACCGGTTCCGCCACGTTGCGGGGAATCCCTTCACTGGGCTGCACATGCATCCGGAAGCCTGGCGCAGCGTTCACTTCAATCACCACACCCCCGTTTTCGCGCAGGGGGCGGGAAATATCGGGCGTAACAATATCAATCCCGGCAATATCCAAGCCAATGATCTTGACGACCCGTTGGGCTAACCAAACGTTTTCCGGGTGAATTTCATCGGTGCGATCGATCGCAATGCCACCGGTACTCAGGTTCGCCGTGCCTCGCAAATAGCAAATTTCGCCCCGATCGAGCACAGTATCGAGGGTCAGGCTTTGCCGTTCCAGCATTTGTTCTAAGGGGCGATCGATCGCGATTTTGGTGAGCACATTATCGTGGCCACTGCCCCGACGTGGATCGCGATTGGTTTCATCAATCAACGCCTGAATGGTCGATCGCCCATCCCCAATCACCCGAGCCGGTATGCGCTCCGCCACGGCCACCACCTGACCATTGACCACCAACACCCGGTGATCATTCCCCTTATAAAACCGCTCCACCAAAATCGTTTGGGACTTGGAATCGGCCATGGCCATTTCATAGGCCTCTTCTGCTGCTTCCCAAGATTCGATGTCCAGGGTGATGCCCCGGCCATGGTTGCCGTCTAGGGGTTTAATTGCGATCGGGTAGCCACCGACCTCCGCGATCGCATCCTGTAGCTCGTCTAGGTATCGAACCGTCGTCCCCCGAGGAACCGGCACGCCCGCATCGGCCAAAACTCGCTTGGTGCCGTCCTTGTCGCAGGCCAACTCCACCGCCAAAATTCCTGTGCGATCGCTCAGGGTCGCCTGCACCCGCTTTTGGCGAACCCCATACCCCAACTGAATCAAGGAGCGTGCCGCCAACTGCCGCCAAGGAATTCCCCGTCGCTCTGCCTCGCGCACCAGGGATTCCGTGCTGGGGCCAAGGGCTTCCTCTGCCCGAATTTCCTCCAGATCCTGCAAGTCTTGCTCCAGCTCGGCCCGGGGATAGCTGCCCGAGTCCACAATGCTGCGGCACAGACGCACGGCCGCTCGGGCCGCATACCGTCCGGCCCGCTCGTTTTCATACTCAATCGCTACCAAATAAACCCCCGGCTCCGAGGTTTCCCGCGTGCGCCCAAACCCCACGGACATCTGCGTCAATTCCTGAAGTTCCAGGGCCACATGCTCCACGATGTGCCCCATCATCGTGCCTTCGCGCACCCGCTCCAGAAAACCACCCCGCTTGCCCCGCGAGCAGTGATGCTCCATTAAGCTGGGCAGGGCTTCCACCAGTCCTTCGTAGAACCCCGGAATCTCGTTGGAGGGGCGATCAGCCAAGTCCGCCAAATCCAAACGCAAAACGACAAGCTTATGGCGGCGAATGCTCCAATAATTGGGGCCGCGGAGCGTCTGGACTTTCAGGATCTTCATCGGAGGCAGTGTTGAGGAAGGTTCAAAAAGAACGGGGAGATGCGTGACCCAACCGTCATCTAACGAGTCAGCGACACCGAAGGATTAGCTTAGTCTCAGTGCTGACGATGATACTGAACTGTTCCTGAGGAACAATTTTTTCAGAATTCTTAGCTGTCAGGTTAGCCGCTTGGTTCACAAACAGCAACAGAGGCCGGGGGGAATGGGCGGGGATTGATCGCCCCAAATGGCCAAGGCGTTATCTAGTAGGACATAGACCCGATCGGCAAAGCTTTGGGGCCGCCCTGTGATCACGCCCTTGCGAGTCATGTTGGCGATCGAGCAGGCCTCCGAACGGGGATCAGAAGAAATCTGGAAGAATGGGCAGCATCGGCATGGATGGCATTGGAATGGGCGACATTATGTGGATTCGCCGGTTCCCGAGCTGGGTCTGGATCGGCCGGGGCCGGGGCGGTTTAAGATGAAATCGCGTTGGATTGCTCGCTAGCCAACCCGCTAGACGACATCTGAAATGATTAGTGATGCGAATCGTCGTGATTGTCGCGATCATAACGATGCTATCGATCATCAACAATTAATCCCTCGTGTCATCCCTCGTGATTGAGGACGCAGCAGTCCTTCATGCTCCGTTTTGCAACGCCCGATCGAACTCGAAACCCATGCAATTTTCGTCCCTGAACCACTCCACTTGGAAACGCCTCGCGATCGCGTTGTTGCTGACGGTTGTGGTGGCGCTGCAAGCCTGCGCCGCTCCAGCCAGCGGCTTGAAGGCCTACATTGATGCCACCAAAGGCTATCGATTCCTGTACCCGATCGGGTGGGTGGCCGTCAAAGTGGCCGGCGGGCCCGATGTGGTCTTCCATGACCTGATTCAAGAAACCGAAAATGTCAGCGTTGTGATCAACCCCGTTCCCAGCGGCAAAGCCCTGCCCGATTTGGGAACTCCCAGCGAAGTGGGTTATCGCCTCTCCAAGAGCGCGATCGCCCCGCCTGGCTCCGGACGCACCGCCGAACTGGTGAGTGCCGAGTCCCGAGAAGCCAATGGCAAAACCTACTATTTGCTGGAATATGCCGTGAAGCTGCCTAACCAGGAGCGCCACAACCTGGCCAGCGTTGCCGTTAGCCGTGGCCAGCTCTACACCTTGAACATTTCCGCCTCCGAAGGGCGTTGGGACAAGGTGAAAGACATGTTTGAAACGGTTGTTCGATCGTTCTCTGTGGACTAGGCAACTTGGCCTTAGCCGGAGCGACAGCGACAACCAATGGGCGATCGACCACACTCAGGCAATTGAGATCGGTGGCGAAGTGGCGATCGAACACCAATGGCAGTCAACTGGATAGCGATCGATCGCGACCGCGTCAATCATTCAGACAGGGCAATGGCAAGGCTGTTGCCCTGTTTCCTTGATAGGGTCTGGGCAATCCTGACCAAGCCCAACCGCCACCCATTCACCCGAACTTCCGCCGCTTCCTCATCCGTGGATTCACCCCTGATTCACCCCCGTCAACCCCATTCCCTAACCTTTCGATTACTAACTGACCAAGACTATGCCTAACCCCTTGCAATTGGTGTTAGCTTCCGCCTCTCCTGCTCGCCGCAAACTCCTCCAGATGGCGGGCATTCCCCCGATCGTCTGTCCCAGCGATTTCGATGAAGATTCCGTCACCGTTTTTGATCCAGGACAACTGGTGCAAGTGCTGGCCCAGGGCAAGGCGCGGGTGATTGTCAATCGGCTGCGGCAGGAACCGGCCCTGCGGCAGTCCCTCTTGGGATCCCATGAACTGGGCAGCTCGATCGTGGTTTTGGGTTGCGATTCCGTACTGTTGGTGAATGGGGAAGTCTATGGCAAACCCGACTCACCCGCCGAGGCCATGGAGCGCTGGCAAAAAATGCGGGGAAAAGTTGGTGATCTGTACACGGGTCATGTGCTGATTGATTTGGCGAGCGATCGGGAGTTGATCCAGTCCGCCACCACCCGTGTTCATTTCGCAACCCCCACCGATGCCGAAATTGCGGCCTACATCGCCACGGGCGAACCCATGCAATGCGCCGGGTGTTTTGCCCTCGAAGGTCGCGGCGGCCTGTTTGTGGAGAAAATCGAAGGCTGCCACATGAATGTGATTGGCCTCAGCCTGCCGCTTTTGCGCCGCATGTTAGGGGAGTTGGGATACGACATAACGCAACTTTGGCAAGCCCCAGTCCTCTAAAGACAAACTGTAATCGCTGGCGGCTGCGTCGGCCTCTACCGTGGGGCCGACTTTGGTCTTGTGCCAGTTGTGCCAAATCCATATCCAGTCAATACCCAGTCAATACCCAGTCAATTCCAGCAACCCGCTCCAGACTTTCAGCCTGGAATTCAGCCTCAGCGGTGGATCTTGGCATTCAGGAGAATTTCAGGAGAATTTCCAGTCTTTCTGTCGCTCAATCCACTGGTGGCACGGGAGCTAAGGGCGGTACGATTGAAATTTAGGGGCAACAAGCATCAACTTTTCAGTTTTGATCGACATCACCGGCCGGCGATCAAAACGGAAAAATTGCGACCTATCCCAACCAACTTCGTGCAAAGCAAACAGAGCCGGATTGGTCATTTTGTTTAATGGTGCGGTAGTTTCTGCCAGTGCTGCGATCAGGATTTTAACGACTGTTTTGCAGCGCTTTAACTGGTCTGAATCCCGCCAGCAAGTTGATAATTAAAATCTGGCATTTACGGAAGCGAAGTTTCGATGTTTAGGTGGATGGGGTTGCATCGCCAGCCATCGATCGCCGACGACGAGGTTTGAGCATGTGTTCATGAATTTTTCCAATTCGGCCAGTGTGCCCAATCGCCCACCCATCGCTTCAGGCCCTAGCCGCGAATCGGTTCCTTCCGAGTCACAGTCTCTGATTGTGGCGCTGGTGGGGGGCAATGAAACTTCAGAGCGTCTGGTTTGGGAGTCTCTGATTCAAGAGTCCGGTCATGTGTTGTTCGATCGATGGACGATCGACTCTCTAGCTCAATTGCGATCCCAGACGGATCCACCCCTGCGTGAGCTGGCTAAGGTGGAGCTGTTGGTGCTGTTGGTGATGCCGGAAACGGTGAAACCGATGCTGGCACTAGTGGATTGGTTGTATCGCCAATCGGGGCTGCCCTCTTTGGTGGTGGTGATGCGTCCCCTGCCCTCTTCGATCGCGCCGTTGGTGTCAGCCCTCACCCATGGCGGCATTTGGGGTGTGGTGGACTTGCCTTGGACTCCCGAGCAAGGGCGGGCCATGCTCGATGCGGTGAGCAGTCGATGCTTAGCCGATCGCGAAACCCGGCGCTGTCAGGTGTCGTTGGAACAACAATTGATCGATCGCAACCAACTGGCCGCAATCGCCCTCCATGACTCCCGCAGCGCGATCGGAGCCATTCAATCCTATGCCCAACTCATGGATCGGTTTTGGGATCACTGGCCCGCCGAACAACAGCGAGCCTACCTGAAGCGAATCGGTTGTTTAGCGGAAAAAACCCTTTCGGAATTTAACGATCTCACGGTCTTGATTGAAGCTGATTCCGGCCGATTGCGGTTTGAACCTGCTTGGTTAGATGTCTCTGCCTTACTGAGGGAGGTGGTCGATCGTTGCCAACAAATTGCACCCGCTCTGTGCCACATCACGATCCACGATCGCCTAGATCATTCTCAAATTTGGGCCGATGCTCGCCTATTTCGGCTGATTACCAATAACCTCTTGGACAATGCCGTCAAATATTCACCAAATGGCGGCACGATCGAGGTCTTTCTATCGCAACAAAGTAACTTCCTACTCCTACAGGTTCGCGACCATGGCATCGGCATTTGCAGCACCGATCGGGAACGAATTTTTCAACAATTTGCCCGAGGATCCAACGTGGCTGATATTCCCGGCACTGGATTGGGTTTAGCCATCATTTCCCAATGCGTTCAATTGCATCACGGCAAAATTGAACTCGATAGCGAGTTACAGCAAGGCAGCATGTTCACCGTTTGGCTACCGATGATTGCACTGGATTCCACCAATCATCACGCTGCCTCCGGTTTTGTGGATGGCTAACCTACGCTCGCAGCTTCAACCCAAATTCGCTGCAAAATTTGCAAGTATTCGTTGTCAATTGCGCCGACGCTTGATTCATCCAAGTCATTAGCACCAGCATCCAAACTCTAAAAGTTGTTGCCTTTTAACTACATCTTCTCTGGTTAATTATTCAAGCTTTTACAAGCCAGAGAATTTTTCAAATCAAGTTCAAAGGCAACGACTTTAAGACAACTTTATTCAATTTGATTAGTTGACATTAGAGCAGCTTGATCAACCAGGTTATTACTAGACCTCTTGCACCAATCACGACCCTAAATCCTGAATCCTAAGTCCTAAATCTCTCTCCAAGATTGCTGATTGACTGACAAAACACGAAAGCACCCGACTCTTCAGTAGGTTGGGTTAAGCTTTGCGAAACCCAACTCGATCACCATGAACCTTACTGTTGTTGGGTTTTGTACCTCAACCCAACCTACAAGATGATCGTTGATCAGCCCATCTTGAAGGGTTAAGGATGAGGACTTTTAATTGATTCGTGAAAATTTTAATTGATTCGTGAAAAAAGGCTACTGATTAACAAAGGTATTACTGAAAGGACTCTAGATTCCAGTTATTACCAGTTTTGTGGAGATCTTTGTGGAGATCCATGATCGCGTGACATCCCATCATCTAGTGGGGCTGGAGGCGCGGATCCAGATCCTGAAGTGCTGCTGGGGGCATGGTGGCGAAATATTGATGGTGAAAGCGCTCTTCTTGAACGATCGCCCAAAATTGGGCGATCGCCCGCGATCGGGTGGTCGCTTCGGGTTCCATCGCATCCAGGGCTTGGGGTTGAAACCTCAGGTGGCCATCTTGCTCCATTGGGTTCAGGCCGATCGCCGCCAGGGCATTGAGGCCGAGTTCAATTGCCTGGGGGCTGAGGGCTAATCGCGCTGATAAGACTGCTCGATCGACGGGTTGGCCAGTGCGGCTGAGATATTTCGCCATCCCCAAAAGGGTTTGCCAGGTGCGATCGGGGCTGGGTTCCACAATTGGCTGATAGGTCAGGGCGATCGGGCGTTGATCGTCTAGGGCTTGGCGGGCGATTTGCTGCCAGTCTTCCCAACGGGTGGGGCATTGATCAACCCACAACATTGCGGTGGGCGATGGCAACTCGGCGGCAGGTAACCCTTGCCGATAATCCCAGACGGGAATCGTACCAGCGAGATCGCGCACCAAGGGGCGATCGGCTGGGCGCACTGCCAAGGGCCGCAATTGATAGCACTTATCGCGGGCATTGAAATCCAACTCCGCCACCAAGTCACAGGAACCCTTGGGAATGGCTTCCGGCAAACAGTCCCACCAAATGCCCGGGAAAGGTTCGGTAGCCGAATCATCTTGAATTTCAAAGCGGGTGTAGAGATACCGCAACTTTTGGGCTCCCAGGTACAGGCGGCGGACTTGCAAATTTTGGAACCGCACTTGCCGAATCAGCAAACGCGGAGCCGGGTTTCCCATGCCGCAAGGTTCCAGCCACTTCAGGGCTTGAAACAGGGCCCGTCCCCGATCGAGCAACAGGTCTGCTACGGTTACGGTCAAATCGGCCGTGATGGGCCGGGGCGATCGAGCTGGGCAGCGTTGACGCACTTCCCGTTCCAGGGCTTGGGTAAACAAATCCAGATTGGCCACCGGCAAAGCCAACCCCGCCGCCAGGGGATGGCCCCCAAATCGATCGAGCAAATGGGTTTGGTGCTTCAGGACTTCATAAAAATCCAGACCCGGGAGCGATCGGGCGGATCCCTTCGCCATGTCGCCTTCCAGGGTCAGCAACACCACGGGGCGGTTAAATTCCTGCACCAGTTGACCCGCCACTAGCCCCAAAACGCCCAAGGGCCAACCCGCCTCCGCCAGCACAATCACAGCGGTGGTGGACCAATCGGCGGCGGCCAGGCGCGATCGGGCCCGCCACAGCACATCGTTTTGCAGGGCTTTGCGGCGACTGTTGGCCGCTTCCACTTGGTCAGCTAATTGGCGACACCGATCGCGATCGCGACTGGTCAGCAGTTCAATGCAAAAGTGAGCATCGCCATAGATGCGGCTGGCCGCATTGATGCGCGGCCCCAGGCCAAAGGCAATATCAGAGGGGCGATCGCCCGTTTTCTTGCATCGCTCCAGCAACAATTGCAATCCGGGGCGATCGGTTTTTTGGAGATGCTGCAATCCCACTTGGGCCAAGTACCGAGCATCGCCCCGCAGTTCCACCAAATCCGCAATTAGCCCGATCGCCACCAGATCCAGTAGGGCCGCGAGGGGCTGTTGGGGAACCGTGGGCAAGGCTTGGTAAAGGGCTTCCACCAATTTGTAAGCCACGGCCACACCCGAAAGACTGGCCAAGGGCGAATCGATCGGGAGTGCGCGCGGGTTCACCAACGCCACCAAGTCCGGCCGTTGGTCGGGCAAGCTGTGGTGATCGGTCACAATCACTTCCAAGCCCAAATCCCGCGCGATCGCCAACTCCGCCAGGTTGGTGCTGCCCGTGTCGCAGGTCACGATCAGTTGCCAACCGGCCGCCGCCAGGGCCGCCAACCCCGATCGGGATAACCCGTGGGACTCTTTGAGGCGATCGGGCACAAAATAAGTGAGCCGATCGCCCTGGGGAAAAAACTGCCCCAACCCATCCCACAGCACCGCCGTGGCCGTCACGCCATCCGCATCAAAATCTCCCCAAATGGCCACCCGATCGCCCCGTTCATGGGCCAACACCAACCGCGCGATCGCCCGGGCCATTTCGGAGCCAAACCCCTCTGGCCCCATGAGTTGATAGTGCTCCGCCGAGAGCCACCCGGCCAAGGTGCTCGGATCACGCCAACCCCGTTCCCACAACGCTTGGGCCAGCCACCGGGCCCGATCGCCTTGCGGTGAACGACTTTCTTTGAGATCCGTCGCCTTCGGGTTGCCCACCTGCACCGCATCCAGGCGATCGAGCATTGATTGCACCGCCGCCACCCAGTCCGCTGGGGGAGGTTCGATCGGGAACTGCCAAGCCGCTTCAAAATCCATGGGCAAAATCCATGGGTCAACAATCCATGGGCAAACTGCGACGGGCCGACGAAACTAGCCAGTCTCAGCCAATTAGTCAACCAAGCCGCACCTAACCGCCGTAGTTCCAGCCGGTGCTTTCCAGGGTGAGGGCTTCCCCTTCCCGATGGATGCCTGCACCAATCACTTCGCCCACAAAAACCGTGTGATCACCATGGACGATCGAGCCAACCACCTTGCATTCCACATAGCCCAGTGAGTCCGGCAAAATTGGGCAGCCCGTAGCCTCGCCCAAATAAAACTCGATGTCTTCAAACTTGTTGCCCACCCGGCGACGGGGCTTAAAAAATTGAGCCGCCAAATCCTTTTGGCCCGCTTCCAACACCGTCAGCGCAAACACGCCGCTCGCTTCAATCATGGCGTGGGAACCAGATTCCCGATTCACGCAGTTCACCACCAAAGGCGGCTTAAACGAGCCTTGCATGACCCAACTGGCCGTAAAGGCGTTCACATCTTCGCCCGCTTCATCCCGCACACCGCAAACATAGATGCCGTGGGGAATTTTCCGGAGCATGGTCTTTTTGGCTTGTTCATCGAGCATGGTGCGAACTCCTCGATCGGGTCAATAGGCGGGGCAACCAACAGCAACGAATGTCAATCACAGATGTCAATCACGAATATCAATCATGGATGTCAATGATCGGATGTCAATGATCGATCGCGTCGCTGTCTACTAATCTCTTGCTGAGTGTATCGCAGCCGATCGCCCTCAAAGCTCCACCCAATCATCGATTAACCCGTTTTAGTGCCATGAGCTGAGCCATAAAAGCCTGCATCTTTTGTAAAGAAAGATTGCGAAAAAGACAGCAAAACGGCTTTCTGTCTTGACAGACTAGCGTTGCCCCGATACCTTAACATTCATACCCGGGTAATTCATTTGTAGTTATATGCAAGACAAACAGGACAAGCAAAAAGTCACGCTCTACTTCCCCCAACAGTTGCATCGTCAACTCAAAATCCGGGCGGCAGTTGAGTCGGAACCCATGTCCGCAATTGTCGAAAGGGCCGTGGCTTTTTACCTCGAACACCCTGAGGTAATTGACGAGCACAGCGAACCCTACGGGCGTACCCACCGGGTCTATAGCTGCCCTGTCTGTCAAACCTCCACAGTCCTGCGTGACGGTGAATTGGTTGGTCTTGGAAGCCAGCCTGGCATTCTTGCCGAAGATACGCTGTCGATCGAACGGGCCCTGACGGTTCGGGCTGGTGCTCCAGAGTCCGCCGAGGAGGAAGCTCCTGATAGCGACCCTGATAGCGACACTGATGATTCCAACAGCGAAAACCTTGATTCCAACAGCGAAAACCTTGTACCTTGCTGAAGCAACTGCCAAATGGCTTCAGTTCCGGTTGCGGGTTAGCCCCTTAAGGATTTCGCTCAGGACTCGCTAGATACTTACTAATCACTTTGGCTAATCACGTTGGGCTAGATGGAGAGCAATTTTCAGTCTCTGAGCTAGTCCATCGCATGTCCAACTCAAGCGGAATGGGTCGAGGGTTATGCAAGAGCAACTAAGCGTCCTGGTCAGAGCGCAATATCCGCTGGTTTACCTCCTAACCTATGAAGAGGAACGCGCTGAACAGGCGATCGCCCGCCTTGCCCAATCCAAAACGCAACCCCGCCGTCTGTTTGTTTGGACAGTGACCCATGGGGTGGTGGAATATGGCCAACCCCGCACGGTTACGCAACACAACACCGTTTCGCCGGAAGCTGCGATCGAGTGGATTGTGCGCCAACGCGACCCCGGGATCTATATCCTCAAAGACTTCCATCCCTACATCGACTCACCAGGGGTGAAGCGCTGGCTGCGAGACGCGATCGCCCAGTTTAAGGGGATGCAAAAAACGATCGTGTTGATGTCGCCGGTTCAGGAAATCCCGATCGAGCTTGAAAAAGAAGTCGTGGTGTTGGATTTCCCCCTACCCACCCTGAACGAACTCGATCAGGTGTTGGGTGAACAACTCGAAGAGACCCGATCGCGCCCTCTCAGCCCGATCGCCCGTGAGAAACTGCTCAAAGCAGCCCTCGGTCTCACCCGTGACGAAGCCGAAAAGGTCTACCGCAAAGCCCATGTGAGCACCGGCAAGCTCACCGAATCGGAAGTCGAAATCGTCCTATCCGAAAAGCAGCAGTTGATTCGTCGCAACGGCATTTTGGAATACATGGACGAAGACGAGACGATCGAATCGGTCGGCGGTCTCGAAGAGCTGAAACGGTGGCTTACCCAGCGCTCCAACGCCTTCACCGAGCGGGCCCGCGAATACGGTTTGCCCCAACCGAAGGGAATGCTGATTTTGGGTGTGCCCGGTTGCGGTAAATCTCTGATTGCCAAAACCACTTCCCGGCTGTGGGGTTTACCCCTGCTGCGCTTGGATATGGGGCGCATCTACGACGGCTCCACCGTGGGGCGATCGGAAAAGAACCTGCGGATGGTGCTCAAAACCGCCGAGTCAATTTCCCCCGTCATCCTGTTCATTGATGAACTGGACAAGGCCTTCGCCGGTTCCGCCGGTTCCGCCGACTCCGATGGAGGAACTTCCAGCCGCATTTTTGGCTCCTTTCTGACCTGGATGCAGGAAAAAACTTCCCCGGTGTTTGTGATGGCGACGGCCAACCGGGTCGATCGGCTCCCCGGCGAGTTCCTGCGCAAAGGCCGGTTTGACGAAATCTTCTTCGTCGATCTGCCCACCCAGGACGAACGGAGCGAAATCTTCCAAATCCACCTCGAAAAGCGGCGTTCTGAAATCTCCCGCTTTGATTTGGATCAGCTCGCCAAAGTTTCCGATGGTTTCTCCGGCGCAGAAATCGAACAGGCCATCTTCGCGGCCATGTACGAAGCCTTTGCCCAAGATCGCGAGTTTACCCAACTCGACATCATCGCAGCGATCAAGGCAACCCTGCCGCTGTCGAGAACCATGACCGAGCAGGTAACGGCATTGCGCGACTGGGCCCGCCAGCGTGCCCGTCCTGCCGCCGCTGCTGTCGCGGACTACATCCGCCAGGAGTGGTGACCCCCAAGCTTTCTCCCGTCTCCCAACGGGAGGAGGGCTAGCCCCCCAGTTCCAACCCGTTCAGCATCTGGAACCCCGGTTGGCTAGCGCATTGAAACCAAGCATCGAAGCCTCCCAACTTCGTGCTTGCCATTGAACCCCTAGTTGTTGTCGTTCACGCAATTTCCATCCACAGGAGGAAACCCTCATGTCTCACTTCAGCACCCTGCGCACCAAGATTACTGATGTGGAAATCCTGCGCCAATCCCTGTGCGACCTGGGCATTCAAACCAAAACCAGCGCCGATGTGCGTGGCTATAACGGCCAACGGGTTCGTGCTGATCTGGTTGCGATCCTGGAAGGGGAATATGACCTGGGCTGGTCGCGCAATGCTGACGGCTCCTACGATCTGATTGCGGATCTGTGGGGTGTGGCGAAGAAGCACAACCAAACGGAGCTGATCAATTCGATCAACCAAAAATATGCGGTGAATAAGACGCTGGCGGAGGTGAAGCGTCCTGGGCTGCAAAATGCCAATGTGAAATTGGTGGTTCAGTAGCAACCGCTTTGTCTGCGCGTTCCTAAGCTTGCTGGCTGGTCGGGTTACCCGGCCAGCCTATTTTGTTGGTTGATTGTTGTTGGTTGGTTGTTGCTGGTTGATTGCTGTTTATTGGTTGGTATTGGCTGATTTTTTTTGATTGTTATTGGTTAATTGTTATTGGTTAATTGCTGATTTTTGTAATTGGGTGCTATTTGGTTTTTGGGTTAATTGCTATTGGTTGCTGTTGATTAGTTGATTACTTGTTTTTTGGGTCTTAGTGGATGCGCTCCTTTCCTCGGCTGAATTTGCGGCCCGTGATGATGCACCCGATCGCGCGGCGCGGCATGACGGTGGCTCATTGGATTTTGGCGATCGCCCCAATCAGCTTACTGATCACCGGAGCGGGGGCCTGCCTCCAAGCCACCCGAATTTTAGGAAAAGTGCCACAGCCTTGGATCAATGACCCTTATCTGTTTGGTCACAACGACGCAGCTTATCAAGCTTGGTTGCAGGCGGCAAGCTTGGCCCTGGGGTTTACCGTTCTGAGCCTGATTCCTTGGTTTGTGCTGACGGCGGTGGCGATTTTTGCCCATTGGCGCTACTGGGCCAAAACAGAGTCCAGAGGGGCGGTGGGCTACCGGTTTTTGCCGATCGGGCTGTATCTGCTGAGCTGGGTGGTGTTGATTTGGGAGCCGGTGGGATTGATAGATTGGTTGTTGGACTAGTGAGCAGCGCCGTTGATTAACCCGAGCGGTGGGCAATTGGGGCGATCGGCAATTTCCATCCACCCCCTAAAATTAATCCTGTAGGCCATGGGGCCATGCCATTGGGCCAGGGCAAACCAGCCAGTTCCTGAACAAGTAGGGCGATCACAGGTGTGGGAATCAGTACAAACGGGTTTATATCACCTGGCACAGTGGGCCACAGCGTTGGTGGAAGCACAGTTGGCTCATCCCAGTTTGGGGAGTGCACTGGTGACGTTTGGGGCGGGCCTGCTCACCAGCCTGACCCCCTGTATGTTGTCGATGCTGCCGATCGCGGTGGGCTATCTCGGGGGGTATGACACCTCAAGCGAGTCGGAACCTGCCGATGGGCGATCGCGCTGGGCGGCGGCGGTGCAATCCCTCTGGTTTGCCCTGGGCTTGGCCACCACCTTGGCCGTGATGGGGGTGGCGGCGGCCTGGTTTGGTCGGGTTTATGGCCAGGTGGGTTGGGGCTTGCCGTTGCTGGTGAGCGGGGTGGCGATCGTGATGGGGCTGAATCTGCTGGAGGTGTTGCCCTTTCAGTTTCCATCCCTGGGACAATTGATTCCTGTGCCGACGGGGGTTCCCCGATCGCTGCGATCCTATTTGGTGGGGCTAACGTTTGGGCTGGCGGCTTCCCCTTGCAGCACGCCTGTTTTGGCGGCACTGTTAGCATGGGTTTCGGCCACTCGCGACCCGATCGCGGGTGGGGGGCTGTTGTTGGCCTATGCGATCGGCTATGTGTCGCCGTTGGTGTTGGTGGGCACGTTTGCCGCCTCTTTGAAGAGTTTGTTGGCGCTGCGGAGCCGATCGGGCTGGATTGTGCCCACCAGTGGCGCGTTATTGGTGGGATTCGGCGTATTTTCGCTGCTCAGTCGGTTGCCGATCGGCTAGGGTGAATAGCCAACGAATTGCCAGTCAACGGATTGTCAGCCACATGAGACGCTAGGGAATTAGGGTCAAAAACACAGCGCTAATCATGCGCTAATCATCAGGATCGGCACACTAGGGCGAATTAAGGGAAGACCAAAGTACTGAGGTCAGGGCAAAAACCATGGATGCAAATGACGGATTGCAGCAAACTCCCCTGAATGGGGCGATCGGGCGGAGCTGGTGGCGCGCAGGGGTGCGCATCATTGCTGACCTGCGGTTAGCGATCGTCCTGTTATTGGTGATTGCGGTGGCCAGCATCACTGGCACGGTCATTGAGCAGGGCCAGGGCTTGGAGTTCTATCAAGCAAACTATCCAGAGGATCCGGCCCTGTTTGGCTTCCTGAGCTGGAAAGTGCTGCTGGCCTTGGGGCTGAACACCGTCTATCGCACCTGGTGGTACTTGGGACTGCTGGTGCTGTTTGGCACGAGCTTGGCCGCCTGCACCGCCCTGCGCCAATGGCCGGCCCTAAAAGCTGCCCAGCATTGGAGTTATTACCGGGCCCCCAGACAGTTTGAGAAATTGGCCCTCAGTGCCCGGTTGGACTTGGGGGAAGCCAGCAGCGCGATCGCCCCGGCCACGCCTCTCTTGCAAGCCAAAGGTTACCGAGTTTTCGCGGAAGGCAGCAGCTTGTATGCACGTAAGGGGATTGTGGGCCGCATTGGGCCGATTATTGTCCATGCGGGGATGTTGATTGTGTTATTGGGCGGCATTATTGGTGCGCTCACTGGTTTCATTGCCCAAGAAATGATTCCCAGCGGCCAAACGTTTCAGGTCACCAATATTATTGACGGCGGCCCTTTGGCGGCGGGTAATGTGCCCCGAGATTGGTCTGTGAAGGTTAATCGCTTCTGGATTGAATATTTACCGGACGGCAACATCGACCAGTTTTATTCAGATTTGTCGGTGTTGGATCAAGCGGGTCAAGAGCGCGATCGACAAACTATTTTTGTGAATCAACCCCTGCGCTACCGAGGGGTGACCATGTACCAAACCGACTGGGGCATCGCAGCGGTGAAGGTACGCATCAACAACAGTCCATCAATTCAGCTACCCATGGGCAAGCTGAATCTGCCGGGCGCGGGCCGAATTTGGGGCACTTGGGTTCCCACCAAACCGGACTTGAGCGAGGGGGTTTCGCTGCTGGCGCGAGATTTGCAAGGGGCGGTGCTGATCTATGACGCGACGGGCCGCCCGATCGCCACCACGCGGGTGGGCCGATCGACCCCAATTACCCTGGGCGATCGCACCCTCACCTTGGCCGTGGATGATTTGATTGGCAGCACGGGGCTACAGATCAAGGCGGATCCGAGCATCCCGATCGTCTATTTGGGCTTTGGATTGCTGATGGTGGGCGTGGTGATGAGCTATTTTTCCCACTCACAAATTTGGCTGTTGCAAGAGGGTCGATCGCTCTATGTGGGTGGCCGCACCAATCGGGCCCAGGTGACCTTTGAGCGGGAAATGCTGGAGGCGATCGCGCAATTGCAAGCCACTGTCCCGATCGCCTCATCCCCAACGCCCGCTGCTACGGAAACCTAAACGATCGTCTGGAAGTTTGCAAAATTCAGTTTGCCAAATTCGCAGATTGCTATCCATGGCTAAATCCTAAGATTCGTCTCCGATCGCGGAGGGATCAGGGCGATCGCGCTAGGCTCAGAGCAAAGGTTCTTGCCCCCGGCCCACCATTGCCAGAACCCATTCCCCGGGGCAAGCAGGAGGAGTGATGACCGATCGGCATCTGCGTTGGCTTAGTGGTCTAGTCTTGGCAGCGGCGCTCCTCGGTGCGGTAGGTTCGCGGGCGGCGGCGGAACCCGCTGCAACCACGGCTCCCAATGACCTCAAAGAACTTTTGGAAACGGGCCTCTGTGGTGGTTGTAATTTGGCGGCGGCCAACTTGGCGGGGCAAAACCTGCAAGGCGCACACCTGATTGGGGCTGACTTGCGCCATGCCAATTTGCGGGGGGCTAATTTAACCAACGCCAATTTGGAAGGGGCCGATCTGACCGGTGCTGACCTAACGGACGCTAATTTAACCGGCACATTCTTAACCAATGCCATCCTGACCCAAGCGAGGCTCGATCGGGTAAACCTCACAGCCGCCACCCTCAATGACGTGGACGTGACCGGCGCGTCGATGCTGGACTTAACCCTCACAGGCGCGACGATTCAGGACACGGCGATCGGGGTTGGTGGCGACGAACCCATTGAACCCCATCCCTAGGGATGGCTAACCCTTGCCATGATGCGCTTGCTGAATTCACACAGATCTCCCCGCCTTGAAACAGCCGTTGGTTTGCGCTTGGGGGCGATCGGGCTGGGCATGATTGTGGCGATCGCCGCTGCTCTGCCCGCCCAAGCCCAAGAGCGGCTCAATCGGATTCTGTCCGTTACGGGCCGCGGCAGTGAACTGGTCAGCGCCAGCACTGCCCGCGTGAGCCTGGGGGTGGAAGCCCGGGCCACCACTGCCGAAGCGGCCCAAGCGGAAATGGCCAAGCGATCGAGCGCGGTGGTGGCGTTGCTGCGGGGTCGCAATGTCCAAAAGCTGCAAACCACTGGCGTTTACCTCAGCCCCTACTACGACAACAACAGCAAACCCGTGGGCTTTGTGGCCACCAACACGGTCAGCTTTGAAATTGCCGCCACCGAATCTGGAGCGCTCATGGATGCGGCCGTGAAAGCGGGAGCCACCCGCGTGGATGGGGTGCAGTTCACGATCGATGATGCCACCAACAACGCGGCACGCAATCGGGCCTTGGCAGCAGCAACCCGTGATGCCCAAGCCCAGGCCGATGCGGTTTTGGCAACCTTGGGGCTAACTCGACAGGAAGTGATGGGCATTCAGGTAGAGGGGGCCATGATGCCGATCCCCAGCCCCATGCTGCGAGGCGTGGCCGACTCCGCCGCTAGCACCCCCGTGGTGGCCGGTGAACAGACAATCCAAGCCACGGTTACTTTGCACATTCGGTACTAGTTCGACCCTCGCCACGGGGGGCTGAATTAACGCTTCGTTCGTTTTCAGTTGCCAACGTCGAGGTTTACAGAGTTCAACGTCGGGATGGGGTGACTTGAGTTTGATCAAGTTGATCAAGTTGCTGAGTATAGGCACAAACGCGATTCATCACATCCCGTAGTTGAGCTGACAAAATTTCAGCCCGATCGAGCCGATCGGCCAGGGCATTGGTTTCAAGTTGGCAAGCCAAATCCGGCATTTCCAAAACGCCAGCATTGGCCGCCGCACCTTTAATTTGGTGGGCCCGCCGATAGACTTCCTTGATGTTTTGGCTTTCGATCGCCCGATCGAGGGCTTCCAAATATTCCGGAATGCCCTCCACAAAAATACTGAGAATTTCACGGGCCACTTCCGGATCGCCCATGGAAATCTCCATCAACCGTTCTCGATCGATCGGCGGCGCTGACTCAGCAGCGGAATTCCCAGCACTCAGCATTGGCTTGGGAGTCGGTTCCGTCGGGGGCAAGTCGCCTTCCGTATGCGAATTGCGACTCATGGGAATCACCCAGCGATCGAGCACCGCCGCCAAGCCCGCCAAGCTAATGGGCTTGCTGATGTAGTCATTCATGCCCACTGCCAAGCATTCTTCCCGGGCCCCAGCCAAAGCATTGGCCGTCATGGCAATCACCGTCACATCCCGATTGGGGCCCGCTTCCGCCCGCAACCGTTGTACGGCCTGATAGCCATCCATCACCGGCATCAAGCAATCCATCAACACCAAGTCAAACGGCTCACGCAGCAGTCGATCGAGCGCCTGCTGGCCATTGTCAGCACAGGTCACATTCTCCCAACCCAAACTCTTGAGCTGCCGCAAGACAATTTGTTGATTGAGGGGGGTGTCTTCCACCACCAAAATCTTGCAATGTACCGGCCGCACCAGGGGATGGAGCGATCTCGCTGCCGATCGCCCATCACGCTCAGCCACTGTGGGCGACTCCAGCACCGCAGGCAAAGTTGGTGACTCGTGACGCACCGCCGCCGTTAGCGCATCCAGCAGTTGCGAAACCAAAATCGGCATCGTCAAGTAATGCTTAATCACCCCCTGACTCACCAGTTGATGGCCCAGCGATCGTGCTTCCGGCTTCAGCAACAGGATCCAGTGCACAGCGGCCAAGGCCGGTTGCTGCTGAATCTGGCGCTGCAACGGTTCCCAAGTCAAATCCAAATCTTCCAAATTCACAAGGGCGATCGTGTAGGGGGTTTCGCTGTGGCTGGCCGTCTCGATCGCCCCAAACACCTGCTCCGCCGACACAAGATCCAAACGCCCACCCCAAGCCCGCACCTGAGAACCAATCAACAATTGCTGGCGGGGATCCGTATCCACCAACAGCAACCGTTCTTGGCGCAAAAAAGACCATTGCTCCGCCTCATCCGTCAACGTCTGGCGCTGCAAGGGCACTGAAAACCAAAACGTACTGCCCCCGCCCACATTGGCCTCATAGCCAATTTCTCCCCCCATCAGTTCCACCAACTGCCGACAAATGGCCAGCCCCAACCCAGTGCCCCCATAGCGGCGGGTTGTGGAAGCGTCCACCTGCGAAAAAGACTGAAACAGCTTGTGACGATGCTCCGGCAAGACCCCCACCCCCGAATCTCGCACCTCACAGTGAATTACCACCATCTTGTTTGATTGGGATTCCAAAGACATTTGAAAAACCACCTGTCCTTGATCCGTGAATTTAATGGCATTACCCACCAAATTAATGCAAATTTGATGCAGTCTTGTGGGGTCGCCCACCACCGTCCAAGGCACGTTACTATCCAGCAGCGTCAAAAGCATTAATCCCTTGACCTGGGCTTGGGGTCGCAGGAGATGATCGACGGTTTCAATACATTGATTCAGGTCAAAGGGAATGGACTCCAGTTGCACTTCTCGGGCTTCAATTTTTGCCCAATCCAAAATGTCATTAATCAACGACAACAGGTGCTCGCCGCTGGTTTTTAAGATTCGGGCTAAGTCTTGCTGTTCCAAGCTTAGGGGCGTTTGCAGCAGCAAATCAGTCGTGCCCAAAGCCGCATTCAAAGGAGTCCGAATTTCGTGGCTCATGTTGGCCAGAAATTGACTTTTGGCTCGGTTGGCAGAATCAGCTAGTTCTTTTGCTAGTTGCAATTCCGTGGACTGGTGTTGAAGGCGTTGCACCAATTGAGTTTGTTGAACAGCAATCCCCAGTTGTGCCCCAATTTGCACCAAAATTTTAATGTCTGATTCGCTCCAGGTGCGGGGGCGTTCATTTTGATAGGCTCCCAGGACTCCCCACAGTTCTCGGCCGCAATGAATGGGTACACAAATAAAGGCTTTGGCCGCCAATCGATCGAGCAATTCCAAACAGGTGTCCGCCAAATCCGCCTGCTCCACATCGCTGGCACTGACATAACTGGCTCCCAAGTTGAAGGGGCCGCCTTGGGTCAGTTGCCAAGTTTTGTGGCACAGGGCCGGATTGAGGTGATCCACATCTTTGGTGACCCCACTCGGACTAACCAAGGGCTGCACACCATCGGCCACGGACTCCACCAAAAATTGACCGCTCCAGTCCGGATTAAACCGATAAATCACCACTCGATGGCACAGCAGGGCCCGCCGTAGCTCATCGGTTGTATCCAGAAAAATTTCATCCAAATCCAGGGACTGCCGCATTCGGGTGATGATTCGGGCGATCGCGGTTTCGCGCCGGGCCAAGTCCCGCAGGGCCTGTTCTGCCTGTTTCCGCTGCATCAAGGCTCCGGCTTGAGTCCCCACCGCCTCCAACAGATGCAAGATTTTGTTATCGAGGGTCGAGGCCTGTCGCCGCAGGAACATCAAGACCGCCAAAACCTGGGAGCCGTCCAAAATGGGAACCGCAAAGGCCGATCGCAAACCGACACTAGCGGCCAGCTCTGAACGGGCAAAAATTCCCGGTTGGCTCAAATCCTCCAGCCATTCCGCCTGGCGCTGGGCCCAAACTCGGCCGGGCATTCCTTCTCCCGATCGATACTGAAGCTGCAAACTGGCTTGGCGAAAGGCTTGAAAAGATGGGTCGCTGGCATACCAACTGGGGCTGCACTCCAGCGCCGTCCCGTGGGCGTTCGGAACCCAGGCTTCCGCACAATCCCACTTAATGGTTTGGCAAGTCAGCCGCAAAATGGCTTCAAGGGATGCATCAAAATCCGAGGCTCGCCCGATCGCCTGGGAAGCCGCCAGCAACAGCCGAATTTCAATTTCAACTTTCTGGCGCTGAACAATTTGTTTGTGTAGCAGTTCATTCTGTTCAGTCAAGCGACGATTGGCCGATCGCAATTCTTCCTGAAGGGCATACAAGCGCAATTGACTCTCGATTCGCGACAGAATTTCTTGAACTTGAAAAGGCTTAGTAATATAGTCAACTCCGCCAGCTTCAAAGGCATGAACCTTATCGGTCGGGCGATCTAAAGCGCTAATAAAAATAACAGGAATATGACGAGTTTGAGGATCATCTTTTAAATAACGACAAACTTCATATCCGTCCAAATCTGGCATACAGGCATCCAAAAGGATTAAATTTGGTGCAGCCAATCGAGCAGCACTTAATGCCAATCGACCACTAATTGCCTTTCTAACACGATAGCCATGAGTCTCCAGCATGGAAGACAGCAGACGGAGGTTGTCTGGCAAATCATCCACAATTAAGATATCGGCTTTGGCAGGATGCCCAGAAGAAGATAACATCGACAGCAGTCCAGAGAGGAAGGAGGAAATTTTTGATTAAACGCCAAAAAAGCATCTGGTAATCATCATTTAGGAATGTTCATCTCATGTAAGTTATTTAGCTCATTGTTGATGAATATCGTACTTTTTTATTGATGTTTAATTGACTGAGATAATTGATTACTTGAAGTTTAAGCATGTTAGCTTTTAGTTGCTTTAAGCAGCATTTAATCGGCTTCAAGCGAGCTATTGCATCGTAACCATGCCTATTCAATGAGAATTGTTGGGTCAAAAATTAGTTAACAGTCTCTATTCAAGGTGCTTTTCAGTTACTCAAGATCATGAGGTTTTTCATGAATTTCTGAATTCAGTTCACTTTTTTGTGAAGTCAATGACAACCAAGTCAACGATCGCCCAAAGTCAGAGTAGCTCTGAACTTTTGGTGGCTTCGGTCTGTACGCCATTCAACAATCATGCAGCATGGTCATGGCTGTTAACTATCGGTAGAACACGAGTATTTTTTGATACGATCACCCGTTTTCCTTTACGGGGATAGTCAAAATCGCAGTGCATCTTTAAGACCGACGAGGCCGACGGCGATCGAGGGGAACAACCGTGGCCGCGTTGCTTTCGCGGGCCACCCGAATCAGCAACCCCGCCAGGAAAAGACTGGCAATGATCGAGCTACCGCCATAGCTCATGAGGGGAAACGGCAGTCCCGTAGTTGGTAGCACACCGGTTGCCACGCCAATGTTTACTAGGGCTTGCCCCACCAGCAGCAATACAGCACCGACGGCCACCAGTCGCAGGGAGCGATCGCTCGCATTGGCAGCCACTCGCAGGCCCAATGCACCATAAACGACTAACAGGGTCAGCAATAGCAGGGAACCGACAAAGCCAAACTCCTCCGCAAACACCGAAAAGATAAAGTCAGTGAACTGGATAGGCAGGCTGGCTAGTTTTTGTTGCGAGAGGCCAAACCCCGTCCCCCACCAGCCCCCCGACCCGATCGCCAGGAGACTTTGCACCAATTGATAGCCAATGCCTAGGGGGTCATCCCAAGGGTTGAGAAAGGACGCAATTCGCCGCTGCTGGTAAGTGCGCAGGCTGATGCTAATTAACCCTAAAATCAGCCCACCTCCCGCCGCGCTGAGCAGATAGGAATAGGGCAAACCCGCTGTCAGCGCCAGGAGCCAAACGGTCATCCCACAAACCGCTGCGGTGCTGAGATTGGGTTGTAGCAAAATTCCCAACAGCACGGCACCAATGGTTCCCAGCCAAAACCAGCGATGGCGATCGGTCAACCGTTCCCACTGCCCCAAAATACGGGCGCTTTGCAGCACCAAAAAGGGCTTTAAGAGTTCTGAGGGTTGAATCGGCAAGATCCCGATTTCAATCCAGCGAACGGCTCCGTTGGCCGATCGCCCAAGACCAGGAACCAGCAGCGCCCACATCAGCATCAAGGTGACCAACAATCCCCAGTGGGCGATCGCCAGCACGTAACGCAGGGGCAGGGAAACGGCCGTTTGGAATCCCACCAAGCCCGCTGCGATCCACAGTAATTGCCGTTTGCAGTAGTACCAACCGTCTCCTTCTGTGGCTTCCGCGCTGGCGTAGGAGGCAGATAGCAAAATCAGAAACCCCACAAACAGCCAAAAGAAGGTCAGCCAACGCAACCAGCGGGCTTCATCGGCCCAGCCCACTGCCGACCACCCCACGGAGGTTCGGAACTGTGCGAGCCAATCACTCCAAACAAGGGGGCGACGTTGGGCCATGGATTGCAGGCAACCTCAAAGGGCAGAGACAGGCCAGGAAGCAAACCCACCAAGGGAGGCACAGTGCTACTGACTCAAAACAATGCTGATGCAAAAATACCTATTCAAAACAATATCGCGAGCCACAAGTTTCAGCTACCCGTAGGCAGGCTCACTTGTCACTCGCGATCGGCTGAATTCAGAATCGGAACGCCAATTCCAAAAATGACTGAGGGTTGGGTCACCGACTCGATCGATCCATCTGACCTCAAAAGGGCAGAAAGGGCCGATCAGACGGTTCACAGTTTGCCAATCTACAGCAAACCCGTATTCGTGCCCGGGCGGCCCGTAGCCAGCTCGACCTTCACGATTTTGCCACCCATTTTTTGGATACGTTGCTGTTCCTTGAACCAGTTGTCGTAGGAAACCAGCTTCGTGAAGAAGGTGTTTTGCAGCTCGCGCTGCGTCCGAATTCGCGTTTGGCTCGGCACGCAAGCCGTAATTTTAAACATCCGCATGGCGAGAAACCTTTGTGACTTCAACGACAAATCTGACCAAAATTCAGACCCAGTCCTTAAACAACGAGGTCTGAGCCGTGCTGCCCCCAAAGCTAACCAGACAACGCGATTGCGGAGCCTATGCAACTTTGAGCGTTCAGCAACTATCCCAGACCCCGTGGCTTCACTCATTTCAACCCAACAGGGGAAACCACAACCATCAACCCGATGAGTCGAAATTCAGCCAAGCCATTTGTTGTTTAGCTCAAGCCCGAGGAGATGTAGTCGAAGTACACGCCCATTTCCTTACCAGCGTCAGCGCCCACCAAACCGGCGGTTACTTCCTTCATGGCTTGGATAGCTTGCACGGTGGTACCGATGGGCACACCCAAGGAGTTGTAGGTTTCCTTCAGACCGTTGAGCACGCGCTCATCGAGGATCGAAGGATCGCCGGCCAGCATTGCGTAGGTGGCATAGCGGAGGTAGTAGTCCAGGTCGCGGATGCAAGCAGCATAGCGACGGGTGGTGTACATGTTGCCGCCGGGACGGGTCACATCGGAGTACAGCAGAGACTTGGCAACGGCTTCCTTCACGATCGTGGCAGCATTAGCGCCGATCGCGTTAGCAGCACGCACGCGCAGTTCGCCGGTAGCGAAGTAGTTCTTCAGCTTATCCAGAGCACTGGAGTCGAGGTACTTGCCCTGAACGTCGGAGGAGTTGATGACGGAGGTAATTGCGTCTTGCATGATCGTTTTTGAATAAGTCGGTTTTGCAAGGAAATGGCTTTCATTAAAGCCGAAGCAAGTCAAGCTAGCGAGGGAGAACCCAGGTCTTAGCTCAAGCCGCCAATCACGTAATCGAAGTAAGCCGAAGCTTCAGCTGCGTCTTCGCCGCTCAGCAGACCAGCAGCAGCAGCCTTCATGCCACGCACACCTTCAGCCACGCCGTCGATCGGGGTACCCAGCGAGCGGTACATTTCGCGCACGCCCACCAAACCGATTTCTTCGATCGGGGTCACGTCGCCAGCCACGATGCCGTAGGTCACCAGACGCAGGTAGTAGTCCAGGTCGCGCAGGCAGGTTGCGGTCATTTCTTCGCCGTAAGCGTTACCACCGGGCGAAACCACATCGGGGCGCTTTTGGAACAGTTGTTCGCCGGCTTGCTTAACGATGCGCTCACGGGCATCGGTCAGGATTTGGGCAATGCGCAGGCGTTGAGCGCCGGTGGACACGAAAGCCTTGATGCGATCCAGTTCGCCGGGGCTGAGATAGCGGGCCTCAGCGTCGGCATTCACGATTGACTTCGTGACGATACTCATTGAATAAACTCCTCCGAAAGGAAAAAAGTTTTGACTGGAGATTGGGGCTTCCACCGAGGAAACGACTAGCATCGCTGCGATTGCTCAGGCAGCGGGAGCAACGAGAAATTTTCTAAGCCAGGTCGTTTAACCCTTAGCTCGAAATCCACCAGCGACAGTCTTGAGACCGCACTCGGTGTCCTCCCCGGCAAATCAACACTTATTCTCAGGCATGAAGCCCGTTGACCCTCGCTTGGATTAACAGTTTTTAACATCCTTCCTCAGACAGCTAATCTTTGAGAGCCGTCCCAAGTCCGTGATTTCAGTCCCGATCGCTCAACCGCCCCAAAGACAAAACACCAGGCGAATCAAAATCTAGGGTCGAGATTTCGCGCCTGATGTTTTGCAGATTTTAGGTTTGGAGCGAGCGATCGCCCAACAGCCAAGTTTCCCAAAGGCCGAATTTATTTCTGGAATTGACCAAATTGCAGTTCGTAGACCTCATCCTCGCAGCCGGTTTGGATTTTGAGGTTAGAACGGGGCGTGGCGGTGCAAAGGAGAGCGAACCCCTTCGCGCGCAGATCCGGACTCAGACCCATGCTATCGCCTGGCTCGATCGTCCCTTCCACTACTCGGGCAGCGCAAGTCGTGCAAACCCCCGCATTGCAAGAGCTGGGAAGCGTCAACCCCGCCGCCGCCGCCGCCGTCAGAATGGGCGTATCGTCCGCCACTTGCAGAACGTGGGTTTGTCCTTCGTGCTGAATTTCAACCTGATAGGTCATGCTCATGGTTCTTCTCTCAAGTCCCTAGCAAATCCCTAAGAGCGCAGCGCCTCAGCACCACCGCACACTTCCAGGATTTCTTGGGTGATGGCGGCCTGCCGTGCCTTGTTGTAGGTCAGGGTCAAAGTGCCAATCAGGGTCTTGGCGTTGTCGGTGGCGTTGCTCATGGCAGTCATCCGAGCAGCCAGTTCGCTGGCGGCAGACTCTTGCAGGGCCCGCAGGAGTTGGTTATTCAGGTACAACGGCAAGAGCGCGTTCAGGATCTGTACCGGATCCTGCTCAAAGATGGTATCGCGCGGCAAGGGCGCGGTGGGCAAATCGACCCGCTCACGCTCCACTTGGAATTGGCCGCCACGAGTTGTCAGCCGGAAGATCTCATCATCCGAAGCTTCCAAACCTTGCGGATCCAGCGGCAACAGGGTTTGGACTACGGGACGGGAGCTAATCAGCGATACAAATTTGGTGTAGACCAGCTCAACACGATCGACCGTTTCTGAGAGAAACAGCGACAGCAGCTCGTCTGCAATTTGCGATGCTTCCGACGCGCTAGGGATTTGCTCTAGCCCGTCATAGGCAGCCGCAATATCATAGCCCCGACGGCTGAAGTATTGGTTGGCCTTACGACCCACCACGATCATTTTGACGTTGACTCCTTCAGCAAGCAGCTCTTTGCTGCGTTGATCGGCCCGACGGATCACATTGCCGTTGTAGCCACCACACAGGCCTCGATCGCCCGAAACCACCAGAATACCTACAGTTTTAATGCTTCGTTGCCGCAGGAGTGGCAGATCTACGTCTTCAAATTTGAGGCGCGATTGCAGGCCGTAGAGCACTTGGGCCAGGCGATCGGCAAAGGGGCGAGTGTTGTTTACCTGTTCTTGGGCTCGGCGCACCTTCGCGGCGGCAACCAAGCGCATGGCTTCAGTAATTTTTTTAGTGTTTTTAACGGACTGAATTCGGTCGCGAATTGCCTTGAGGTTTGCCATAGCTGTGGAGTCCTTATGAGTCGCCTGAGTCGCTAAGGGGCGCGATCGCCCGGGGCAGAGGCCCCTAGGCGATCGCTTGATTCGCGATGATTACTGAGCAACCAAGAAGGTTTGCTTGTACTCAGTCAACGCTTCCTTCAGCAGGGTTTCCGCCTCTTCCGTCAGTTGCTTGGTGCCGCGCACAGCTTCACCATAGCCAGCCTTGTTATTCTTCAGGTAGTCCCGCAGACCCGCCACAAACTTAGTGATCAGGTTGACCGGAATTTCATCCAAATGGCCGTTAATTCCGGCGTAAATGACCGCCACTTGCTCTTCCACACCCAGAGGCGCGTATTGGGGCTGCTTCAGCAGTTCCCGCAGACGCTGACCACGGGCCAACTGATCTTGGGTTGCCTTATCCAGATCGGAAGCGAACTGTGCAAAAGCAGCCAAGTCGTCGTACTGAGCCAGTTCCAGCTTCACTTTACCGGCCACCTTCTTCATGGCCTTGGTTTGGGCAGCCGAACCCACGCGGGATACGGAGATACCAGCGTTCACAGCCGGGCGCAGACCCGAGTTGAACAGGTCAGCAGACAAGAAGATCTGACCGTCAGTAATCGAAATCACGTTGGTCGGAATGTAGGCCGACACGTCACCAGCCTGGGTTTCGATGATCGGCAGGGCCGTCATGCTGCCACCACCCAGTTCATCGCTCAGTTTAGCGGCGCGCTCCAGCAAACGGCTGTGGAGATAGAACACGTCGCCGGGGTAAGCTTCCCGACCGGGCGGACGACGCAGCAGCAGGGACATTTGACGATAAGCCTGGGCCTGCTTGGACAAGTCATCGTAAACCACCAGGGTAGCCTTGCCCTTGTACATGAAGTACTCAGCAATGGCAGCGCCGGTGTAGGGAGCCAAGTATTGCAGGGTAGCGGGGGCGTTGGCGTTGGCGGCCACGACGATGGTGTAGTCCAGCGCGCCAGACTCCTTCAGCACATCGATCACCTGGGCCACAGAGGAGGCCTTTTGCCCGATCGCCACGTAGATGCAAATAACATCTTCAGACTTTTGGTTGATGATCGTGTCGATCGCGATCGAGGTCTTACCCGTTTGGCGGTCACCGATGATCAACTCCCGTTGGCCACGCCCGATCGGAATCATCGAGTCAATTGCCGTAATCCCCGTCTGCATCGGTTCGCAAACGGATTTTCGGGCAATAATCCCAGGGGCCATCGATTCGATCAAGCGCGTTTCCGTCGTGGCAATATCACCCTTACCATCGATCGGACGAGCCAGGGCGTCCACAACCCGGCCCACAACCGCGTCACCCACCGGAATCGCCGCGATCTTACCGGTGGCACGAACAGTACTGCCTTCTTGAATGTTGAGGCCGTCACCCATCAACACGGCACCCACATCGTTCTCTTCGAGGTTCAGTGCGATACCCACAGTACCGTCCTCGAACTCCAGCAGCTCAC
Organism: Limnothrix redekei LRLZ20PSL1; assembly: GCF_043235035.1. Lineage (NCBI taxonomy): Bacteria > Bacillati > Cyanobacteriota > Cyanophyceae > Pseudanabaenales > Pseudanabaenaceae > Limnothrix > Limnothrix redekei. Next base: position 86,109 of record NZ_JAZAQF010000012.1, read on the forward strand.
CAGCCATGGCATTTTGCAGGCCATAGATACGAGCGATCCCGTCACCCACTTGCAGCACGGTGCCCACGTCGGCCACCTTGACATCCTTGTCGTACTGCTCAATCTGCTGCTGAATAATGCTGCTGATTTCGTCCGGTCTGATTGCAATCACGGTCTGCGACTCCTAGTTTTCAACGTTGTTTCCAGCGTTTGGGGTGCCTATCTTGGTTGCGGCCCTCGGGATTTGCTCACAAACAGAGCTAGATTGCGCCCAAAGTCAGCGCCATGCGTCGCAATTGACCACGCAGGCTGGCATCGACCACTTGCGAGCCGACTTTGATAATCACGCCGCCGATCAAGTCGGTATCGACCTTGGTCACCAGTTCCACGCTGGCGGCCCCGGTGAGCTGTTTCACCCGCTCAATGGCGCTTTGGCGTTGCTCTTCCGTCAGTTCCACCGCAGAAGTCACTTCCGCCAAGGCCGTATTCGTAAACTGGCGCAGCAGGTCTTGATATTTCTGGGCGATCGTATCCAGCAGCGCAATCCGCTTCCGATCGACCAAGAGTTTCAAAAAGTTCGCCATCAACGGGTGCAGAGTTTCACCCGCCAGGCGATCGAGTACAGACTTCTTATCGTCCGCCTTGACAAACGGATTGGCCAAGAGAGCGCCCAACTCTTCCGAGGTTGCTAGCAAACCTCGCAGGTAGGTCACATCCTCGCCAAAACGATCCACCAAGCTTTCCTTTTGAGCCAAGGTCATCAAAGCTTGTGCGTAAGGCTCGGCGATGCTGGCGATCATTGAACTGCTTTGCATCGTTAGTTTCCTCCCCCTTGAATCAGGGCCAAGCTCCGATCAACCAAATCTCGCTGTTGATCCGAATTCAAACGCGAGCGCAGTTGGTCGTTGACCTGCTCCAAAGCGGCGGTCACAGCCCGCTGACGCAATTGAGCAATCACACGCTCTTGCTCAGCCACCAAGTCACTGGAAGCGGCCTCGCGCATCCGTTGCACATCCTGAGTGGACTTCGCCAAAATGGCCTCCTTCGTCCGCTCAGCCGCAACCTTTGCTTCAGCAGTGATTCGCTCTGCTTCCGCTTGGGCTTGAGCCAGCTTACGCTGTTGCTCTTCCAAGGCTTTCACAGCGTCCGCTTGCGCCTTTTCTGCTTCGGTAATTGCCTCCTCGATCGCCGCTCTTCGGGTTCCCAGCAGGTTGCCCAAAAAGCCACGACCAAAGTAGACCAGAACCCCCAACACGATCGCCAGGTTGATCACATTGGTTTCCAGGATGTCGGTATTGATCCCGAACGATCCATGGGCCAACAGATGAGGGGCGATCGAACCCAAAAACATGTTCGTCATCACAACCTCATCCCAACTCAAAACCCAACAACTTCTGCACAATTTGACGGCTCAGCACCGCCACTTGACCGTCCAGCGCAGCCAAAGCCGTCTGCCGTTGACTGTCAATTTCCTGTTGAGCCGCTTCCCGCTCCGATTGGGCCTGTCGTTGTGCATCTGCCACCGTCTGAGCCGCCAGTTTTTGCGCCTCCGCTTGGGCATCCGCTACGATGGACTGAGACTTACGGCGGGCCTCCGCCAAAGCCTGTTCATATTCCGCCGTCAACGACTTCACCTTCTCCAGGCGCTCTTGTGCGTCCAGGTGCTTGCCGCGGATGTAGTCGGCCCGCTGGTCAATGGCTTGTCCCAGAGGCTTGTACAGAACCGCATTCAAAATCAAAGCCAAAATTAGAAACTGCGCTGCCATCAGGGGCAGGGTGGCATCAAGGTCAAACAGACCCCCTTCTGCCTCCGCTGCCAACAGCGTTGGTACGAGTGCGTATAGCATTTCGCTTACTCCCAGCAGATGGTTGACAGCCCCTTTTCGCGAGTTGGGGCAGCAAAAGGCTTTCGCATCAAGCAAGCACCTTTCGCTGCCTCAGGTAGAACTCGTTCGCAAAAGCCGAAAACCAAATTTACGAAGCGAAGGGGTTAGCGAACAGCAGCACCAGTGCCACCACCAGACCGTAAATCGTCAGAGCTTCCATGAACGCCAAGCTCAACAGCAAGGTGCCACGGATTTTGCCTTCTGCTTCCGGTTGACGAGCGATCCCTTCCACAGCTTGACCAGCCGCATTACCTTGACCGATACCGGGGCCAATTGCACCCAAACCCACAGCCAGAGCAGCAGCCAGAACCGAAGCAGCAGCAATTGTAGGATTCATTGTCGTAGTCCGTCCTTGAATTGTTGTTGAGAGTCTTGTAATTAGAAGGGAAACAATCCCCAATTGATGCTTTCACGACTCCGTTTCATAACCCCAAAATTAGGGTCATTAGTCGTGATGCTCGCCGTGGTGATCTTCCATTGCTTCACCAATGTAGGATGCCGCCAGAGTCGCAAAAATCAGGGCTTGAATTGCACTCGTGAACAGCCCCAAAACCATCAGCGGAATGGGCACGAACAAGGGAACCAGGAAGACCAGTACAGCCACCACAAGTTCATCCGCTAGGATATTACCAAACAAACGGAAGCTTAACGACAGCGGCTTGGTAAAGTCTTCAATGATTTTGAAGGGAACCATGATCGGGGTCGGCTGCGCGTAATCGGCGAAGTAACCCAACCCTTTTCGGCTCAATCCTGCATAGAAATAGGCGACCGATGTGGTCAGTGCCAGGGCAACCGTTGTGTTGATGTCGTTGGTAGGAGCAGCTAATTCACCAGACGGTAACTCAACGAGTTTCCAAGGAATGAGTGCACCACCCCAATTCGACACAAAAATGAATAGGAACAGGGTGCCAACAAAGGGAACCCATGCTCGATATTCTTTTTCGCCCACTTGGGTTTTGGTAAGGTCGCGGATAAACTCCAGGGCATATTCCATGAAGTTTTGCAATCCCGACGGTACTCGTTGAATGTTACGAGTTGCCAAGATGCAGGTAACGATCAATAGCCCTAGGACAACCCAAGAAGCAAGAAAAACTTGCCCATGTACCTTGAAGCTGCCAATGTGCCAATAGAAGTGTTGACCAACTTCCAGTTCTGCTAGCGGAGAGAACGGAATGTTTGAAAAAAGATCGAACATAGCAACGCTGTTTTGCATAGGCATTTGACGAGATTGTTCTCGCAATTAGCCTAAGGGTTGGGCTTTGCGATCGCGCGCAACGTGTGGAAAATTAGAGCAGCCTTATAGGTCAGAAAACCAAGGATGATCGGCAAAAGTTCAAGTTGCTGAACTCGAGCGCCAATGAGGAAAATGGCTACAAAAAGTGCTAGCCGGGTCTTACTCAGTTGCTGTTTGCCATTACCCAAGGTGGCGACATCTTTAGCCAGCATTCGCAGGTATACAATGCCCACCAGCGCTCCTAGCAAATAGCTTAGGGCGGTGTTGAGACTGTAGGCGGCCCAAACAGACAGAAAAATCACCAGGGATACAACCAAGGAGCCGATTAATAGCTCCCGTTGGAGTTTGTAGTATTCCTCCATGGCTGCGCCGTTTTCGGAAGTGCCCTCGATCGCTTCGGGAGAAACTTCCGGCATGGCGGTGACTGGTTCGACCGTTGGAGAGTCCATCGGTTGCAAACTCCTGGCTGTTGAATGCTGGCCCGGCGGCCCTAAGCCAGGTGCGATTGTACCACGCAGGTGCTGCGCGTTTTTCACGGGAAGTGGGCGAGGTTGCTGGGGGGCTGTTTTGATTGCGCCCGGATTTGACGGGTGGTTGACTAGGGGTTGAATTAGTTTTGGGGAGTCAGCAACAACAGGCGTTGATCGAGTAGCGATCGCACGTTTTCGAGGGTGAAGCCCGGTTGCTGGCTCAGGAGTTGGGCGATCGATTGAGGTTGGTCAGCGGTTTCGTTGGCGGCCACAGCACTGAGGAACTGGAACGTGGCATCGTCCAAACTGACAATCCGATAGTCCTGATTAAATAGACAACGGCTGGGCCAGCCATCCAGACAAGGGTTCAGGCTCGGCAGGGCTGCGGCCAGGGCGCTGGAGTCTTCCCAGGTGAGGCGATTGACCGGTGGGCAGCCTAACCAAAACTCGTAGTGGGTGGCTCCTTCGGGATCCAGCAATTCCACCAGGCGATAGCGCTGTCGATCGCTCAAGCCCTCGGCTCGCGCCATCAGATCTGGATTGCTGCCCAAGAGGCGATCGAGTTGCCAGTAATCAGGGTTGGAAAAGCCTAGGAACTCCAGACCCGAGGCCTCAATCAATTCAAAGAGGGTGTCGATGTTGTAGTCCACTTCCTGGGGATGAACATACATATCTGCAAAGCACTCATCCCGCTGGTTTTCCATCGACCAACGCTCCTGTTCTCGCCGCACCAGTCGGTTCGTTTCAGGCAAGGCAGCAAACAAAGACCGCCCAAGCTGAACCCCGTCGCGATAGGGATTAGGGTTTGCCGGGCCCATGGGACTTTCGCGGAGCAGACGGATCGCTCGCTGCATCAACTGGATTTCCCAGCGACCCAATTCCCCGTAAACAAAAATGTGCATGAGACCACCGGGAGCCAACTTGGCGGCCAAGGATTGAATACCTCGCACCGGATCGGGTAGGTGGTGCAACACACCAACGCAGTTGATCCAGTCGAACTTGCCAGAAATTTCCTGGGCATCGTAAAGGCTAAGGTGGCGGAATTCCACGCGATCGCCTCCGCGAACCCGATCGCCCGTCCGCCGACACCGTTCCCGAGCCACACCCAACGCCTCTGAACTCAGGTCGATCGCCGTAATCTTGGCTTCCGGGTTCAGGTGCATTAAATATTCAGTGCCCACACCCGTACCGCAACCCGCATCCAAAATTCGAATATCAGCGCGTTCCGCCTTTCTGCCCGTGCAAAATTGATGTGCCGCTTGCCAATTCCAGCGCCAGTTATAGCCCGGTGGGGGTTCATCCAACAGGGGTTCTGGCGGAAACGGATAGGTATCGTAGAGCTTTTGAACGGCGGCCAGGGTTTGGGCGGTGCGCTGTGCTTCCATCGGAATTGAATAGGGGGTTGATTGGGTTGATTGTTGAGTGGGTTGATTACTTATATAGGAATCGCTGAAAAAAGGCTGAAACGAAGACTTGCAAGGGTGATCACCGCGATCGAGTCTATCGCACCCCCTGCCCTTCCAATGCCTGCGATCGCCCGCCTGAGAAGCATACACACTTCTTAACAAAGGCCGTCCCACGCACAGAATCGTTTTAGTCTAATGGGTGGATTCACAACCATATTGAGTTGAGATCGTCCCTTCCATGTTCGCCGACAGCCGTTGAGGGTTGCCAGCGTCGAGCCAACCTGAGGCTAAGGGCTAAAGGTTCTGTCCAATGTCACAGAACCCGGTACGGTCGTTCACCTGACTTAGAAAAGGACCATTAGAATCTCATGAGCGTTAAAGCAAGTGGTGGAAGCTCGGTTGCCCGTCCGCAGCTCTACAGCACTGTTCCCGTATCTAAAATTTCCCAAGCAGAACAACAAGATCGCTACCTAGCCCCAGCGGAACTCAGCGAACTTAAAACTTTCTTTAGCTCCGGTGCTCAACGACTGGCCATTGCTCAAGTCCTGACGGTTAACGCCGAAATCATCGTCTCGCGAGCAGCCAACAAGATCTTTACCGGTGGTTCGCCCCTGGCTTTCTTGGAAAAGCCGCCAACGGATGAACCGGTGATGGCCACCACCACCAACCCCGTAGCCAAGACGGTGCAAGAGGGCATGACCTTCGGCACCGTTACCTACGTGGAAGCCAAGAGCAGTGGCGGTGGCCTGTTCAGTGGTCTGCGCGACTTTTTCTTGACCCCCTCCGCGCCCATTCCCGCTGGCTTCCGGCCCATTAGCGTTGCCCGCTACGGCCCCCGGAACATGCAAAAGTCCTTGCGGGACATGAGCTGGTTTCTGCGCTATGTGACCTACGCGATCGTGGCCGGTGACCCGACGATCATCGCCGTGAACACCCGTGGTCTGCGCGAAATCATCGAAAACGCCTGTTCTACGGCCGCCACGATCGTGGCGATCGAGGGCATGAAGCAAGCGGCCCTCACCTACTTCCGCGATGATGCCAACGCCACAGAAATCGTCAAGCAATACTTTGACGTATTGCTAACGGAGTTCAAGGCCCCCACACCTTCCAACAAGGTGCGTCAGCGTCCTTCGGCGGATCAACAGGGTCTGGCCCTGCCGCAAATCTACGCCAACGCCGCTGAAAAGCGCGTGAAGTACGCGATGAAGCCCGGCCTGTCGGCCACTGAAAAGAACGATGCGGTGAAAGCGGCCTATCGCCAAGTGTTTGAGCGCGACATCACCCGCGCTTACTCCTTGGGGATTTCTGACCTGGAATCCAAGGTCAAAAACGGCGAAATTTCCATGAAGGAATTCATCCGCCGCTTGGCCAAGTCGCCCCTGTACCGCAAGCAGTTCTTTGAGCCGTTCATCAACAGCCGTGCCCTGGAATTGGCCTTCCGTCACATTCTGGGTCGTGGTCCTTCGTCCCGCGAAGAAGTGCAAAAGTACTTCTCGATCGTCTCGAGTGGCGGCTTGGCGGCCCTGGTCGATGCCCTGGTCGATTCGCAAGAATACGCGGATTACTTTGGCGAAGAAACCGTGCCTTACCTGCGTGGTCTGGGTCAAGAAGCCCAAGAGTGCCGCAACTGGGGCCCGCAGATCGACCTGTTCAACTACAGCGCCCCCTTCCGCAAGGTTCCCCAATTCATCACCACCTTCGGGGACTATGTGCAACCCCTGCGCGATCAGCATCCCTACGGGGTTGGTAATGATCCGCTGGAAATTCAGTTTGGGGCAATCTTCCCGAAAGAAACCCGCAATCCCAAGAACCGGCCTGCGCCCTTTGGCAAGGATACCCGCCGGATTCTGATCAAGCGTGGTGCCGGGATTGAGAACCAACTGAGCAACCCGGGTGCAGTGGGCAAGGCTCCTGGCTCGATGGGGCCCAAGGTGTTCAAGCTGGATCAGTTGCCCGGAATTGGCAAGTCGGTGAAGACCGCCAGCATTCGCTTCTCGGAAAGCACCACCCAAGCCGTCATCCGCGCTGCCTACCTGCAAGTGTTTGGCCGCGATGTGTATGAAGGCCAGCGCCTGACGGTGGCGGAAATCAAGCTGGAAAACGGCAACATCACGGTCAAGGAATTCATTCGTCAGTTGGCCAAGTCGGATTTGTTCCGCAAGACCTACTGGAGTTCGTTGTACGTGATGAAGGCGGTGGAATATATTCACCGTCGCCTGTTGGGTCGCCCCACCTACGGTCGCAACGAAACCAACAAGTACTTCGACATTTGCGCCAAACAAGGGTTCTATGCCTTGATTGATGCAATTCTCGATACGGCGGAATATGCGGAAGCCTTTGGGGAAGATACGGTTCCCTACGAGCGCTATCTGACGGCGGGCGGCCAAGCCCTGCGCACGACTCGTCCGGGTAACTTGGGCTTCAAGGGCGTGCTGACCAAGCCGGAACCGGAAGCACCGCGCTTTGTGGAGCTGGGACAACCGCTCTCGATCCGCACGGAAGGGGATGCGAGCAACCGCGCTGGCCAAGGGGTGAGCCGTCGTCGCGAGCAAACCAAGACCTTCAAGCTGACGACCACGACCGATAAGGTGGCCCTGAAAACGGCGATCGCGGCGGCCTATCGTCAGGTCTTTGAGCGCGACTTGGATCCTTACATCGTGCGGGCTGAGTTCACGGCGCTGGAAAGCAAGCTGGGCAATGGCGAAATCACGATGAAGGAATTCATCGAGTCATTGGGCGGCTCTCGCTTGTACACCAAGGAATTCTATGCCCCCTATCCGAACACGAAGGTGATCGAACTGGGTCTGAAGCATTTCTTGGGCCGGGCACCGCTGAACCAGGTGGAAATCCGCAAGTACAACCAAATTCTGGCAACGGAAGGTCTGAAGGGTTTTGTGTCGGCCATGCTGAACACGCCGGAATATGCGGAGTGCTTCGGTGAGGATACGGTTCCCTATCGCCGGTTCCCGACGCTGCCAGCGGCCAACTTCCCGAACACCAACCGGTTGTATGACCAACTGACCAAACAGAACAGTGATGTGGTGGTGCCGAGCTTTGTGCCGGCAACGCCCCTGAGCCGTGCCTAAAGTGCGGATTCTGTGGGTCTTTTCTGACAGGTGATTCTGTTGAATTTGAGGTTGTGAATGCTCCTACATTCGATCGCTCGCTAAGGCTGGGCGATCGGGTGTAGGCTTCTCAATTTCAAGCCTGGTTGAGTGGCTGACTCTTAAATCAGCCCAATTAAACATACCTTTTAAGCCAGTTTTTCAAAACTGTTGAAAACAAGGGGCCTCCGCTCCTTGTTTTTGCGTTTTTGGCGCTGTTGATGGTCGCTACGGTAATGGCTACTCATAGGACTGATGATCGTGGCTCGCCTAGAGTCCGTTCTTTGTGATACCAATTACCATCCTATTCAAGATAAAATTACTACCGACTTCATAACTTAAACAACCCGTCATTAAAAAGATTTGAAGCCAGGGTGCATCAATGGCTATTTCATTTAGCGGTTCCTATAGTCAGAACTTCGACGCTCTCGATTTGAGTGGTTCTAACAGTGATCTAGCTTGGACTAATAACACTACGCTGCCCGGCTGGTATTTGTTTCGCCAGCCCACTCCTGGCCAGGCCTTAACAATTTATCGATCGAGCCAAGGCGACACCACTACAGGCAATTTCTATAGCTTTGGCATCATTGGAGAGAGCGATCGAGCCTTAGGCGGCATCGGCTCAGGCGGTACATATTTCGGGAGTCCTGCCAGCGGAAACATTGCCGGATGGATCGCGTTTGCGGCCAAAAACACCACTGGCACGACAATTAATCACCTCACAATTTCCTTTACGGGTGAACAGTGGCGAAATGGGGGAAACGCCACTGCGCAAACCATGGTGTTGGAATATGGCTTTGGTAGCAGTTTCACAACCGTTCCAACCTGGACAGCGCCAGGAAGCGCGTTCAATTGGACTTCGCCCGTTGCCACTGAAGCGGCTGGCATGGTTGACGGGAATGTTGCGGGGCGGGTTGCGGGCGTTGGAGGCGCACTGTCCGGCTTGAGCTGGGCCCACAATGACACCCTCTGGCTTCGTTGGGTGGAGCGAAATGATACGGGGGATGATCATGGTTTGGCGATCGATGACTTCTCCCTCACCGGCACACCCAACCCCACCGTCAATCTCTCGGTCAGCCATAACAAAGGAACCGAAACCGATCGAACCGTCATCACCGTTACGGCCACCGCTTCCAAGGCCGTTGTCAGTGACCAAGCCGTTGAACTCCAAGTCAGCGGGGCAAACATCACCCCGGAAGACTATCAGCTCAGCCAACCCCAAATCAGCATCACCAGCGGCAACACAACCGGCTCCGTCACCTTCACGGTGATGGATGACGCGATGGTGGAAGGAACCGAAACCGCCACCATTACCCTGAAAGCAACGACCAGTGGCTTGACCCTCGGCAGCAGCCTGGTACAAACGATCGAGATCGAAGATAACGACGGGGCCACCAGTTCCCCCAGTCCCTTGAGTCCGGTCGGTGGTTTGGCTCCGGCTCCTGTTGCTCCAGTTTTTGTGGCTCCGGCCCCGATCGCCCCCAGCCCAGAACTTCCCCCCAGCAGCCCGATCGCCCCACCGCCGCCCCTGCCGCCTCGACTGATCGTGACTCTCGATCGGGGCGGGCCAATCATCCTTGACGACACCACCGCCCCCATACAGCTCACCCAACCCTCAGCAACCACAGACAGCGCAGCCCGGCCCCAACAGGTCATCAGCATCACCAACATTGGCTCAGAACCCCTGAAGCTCTTGGATTTTCAACTCCCCAAGGGCTTTTCCATTTTGGAACCCCTGCCGCCCGTTGTTCTGCCCAGCACCACCCTCCCAGTAACTTTGGCACTCACGGAGCAACCGGGAACCTATGACGGGCGCGTTGTGCTGCGCACCAACGGCGAACCGGCAATCTATGATTTCCCGGTTGCTGGACAGGTTCCCCCCAGCCTCAGTTCTTTCCCGATCGGGGACAGCGGTTATGGGTGTCAACCGCCCTTGCTGATGCCCGATCGCACCCAAACCGGTTCCGATCGCGCAGATATCCTGTGGGGTAATGCCGAAAGCAACCAACTCTTGGGGCTAGGTGACTCTGACTGGCTATGGGGTGGCGCAGAAACCGATTGGCTGGCGGGCGGTGACGGAAACGACACGCTCTTTGGCAACCAACAGGCGGATACCCTCTGCGGCGGAACCGGTAACGATCTGCTCTTTGGCGGTCGGGGGGCTGACTGGCTGTTTGGCAGCGATGGCGATGATCTGCTCAGTGGCGATCGGGGCGAAGACACCCTAATTGGCGGCGCGGGGAGCGATCGCTTTGTGATTGGTGAAGGCACTGAGACGATTCTCGATTTTGAAGTCGGCATCGATCGCCTCGTTTTACCCTTGGGTGTGGGTTTCGACTCTTTGAATCTGACGGTGAGCAATGGCTTCTTGAACCTCAGTAATGGCACAACGCTGCTGGCCAAGATCGCCAACCTCGCGCCCAACCAACTGACCGCAGGGGATTTCACTCCGGCTTTGGTCTAAGTTTGCTCAGTGATTGGGTGTTCAGTGGTTGGCTGATTTCTATAGACTTGCCCGATCGAGGATGGTGGCCAGGGCCTGAGGATCGATTTCCAAGTCATCTCGATAGGCTTGGGCCTGGGCCATCCAATCCCCGATCGGCAAAGGTGGCAATGTTTCGCGCCCCAACAGGGCCCAATAGTTCAAATGGCTACAGTTGGCCACTAACCAAAAGAAATTCGCCACATAGCGCGGTGGAAATAGCTCAATCACCGTTGTGCCCGGTTCGGCGTAGGCCAAATTGGTCAAACCTGCGCCATGGGGAGCCACAATGACACGGGCCCGCTGGAACAGGGCGGCTTGGTGACCCAGACTGAGACCATCAAGATCCACCGCCTGAAACCCCCGCTGGGTCAACAGGGGCAAAATTTCCGCTTCGTTTAAAAACCGGCGATGCTGCACATTGTTGCGCCTTGTGATGTAGAGCCGATCGGGACAGTGGGCCGGGTCGATCGCCATTGCCAGCGGTAAAAATTCCCGTCGCAAAAAGTCGCGGGTCTGGGGAGTGAAGGCGTTATCGGAAATGGGAGTGCAGCGGCCCAAGGGCGGTAAGGCCAAGAGCCGATCGGCTTGAAGGTGGGGATGACGATCGCTCGAAACGACGCGATCGGGGTTGATGCCCAAGCGCTCCAGGGTGGCGAATTGAAAGGGATAGTCGAGGCGATCGAACACCCACCAATCGATCGCCGATCGCTCAAACCCTGCCTCCGCCAACCAAGCCAACCGGGGCAAACAGTCCACCATCCAATGCCAATAGTTAGGCCGAAACCGCACAGACAAAAAGGCTGCTGTGCCCGACAGTTTCCGAACGGGCGGTGGCTGGCTCACCGCCTGCAAAGGCGCAATCCCCGAGGACAGTTCCTGAACGACTTGATGGTCGGCCGTGGTGATGCAGATCCCCAACTGGGAAATTTGGGCCCGCCCTTGGGGAATGGCCACCACTCCGGGGCGAGGCCAGGGCGGCAGTTGGGGGGCGGTGTCTGGAGTCAAGTGCGGATGCACAGGCCCCAACATACGGGCAGCTTTGAGGGGTGGGTAGGGGGCGATCGGCTCCAGCCAGCGGGTTTGCTCTGCGGGTAAATTGGCGGCGGAACACAAATGCAAGGGATAGTCCAACCGCGCAAATTCCTGGACGATCGCGGGGGGCAGTTGCCAGCGCTCACAGTCGGCCGCTTCCCGATCGCGCCCCAATTCCCGCAGCAGCCGCGCCACCCGAAAACAGCAGGTGGCCCCGTTGCCATTCGCTTGGAGCGATCGCAAATAAGCTCGAATCGCCATCGGGCGATCGCCCAGCCCTTCCGCCACCTGGGCCCCTTGCAGCCACAGCCGCCAGTTAGCAGGAGCCAACTCCGCCGCCCGCCACAGGGCCATGGCCGCCGCCGGCCACCGTTGCAGTTGGGCCAGCACTTGGGCGAACTGCACGTATAAATCCGAGTCCTGGGGCCGATCGCAAATGGCCGATCGAAGCCGTTGCCGAATCAGTTCAGGGGCGATCGGCTGCTGGTTTTCGGCTACAGGATTTCTGGCCGCCGAGTTTTGGGCATCAGGCAACTCTGCCACCACTAGCAATCAATCCACCACTAGCAACCACTAATCGTCATCCTTCATCACCGCTTCTTGTTCTGCCAACTGCATCAACACCACCTGAGACGCTTGGGGATCCGATTTGCCCAGGGGTTGACGTTGGGTATAGATTCCATCCGCTTGCAGTTCCCAGGCGTTGCGTGTGTCAGCCAGCATCACACCCAAAATGGCTTGCAATTCTTGCACCAAGTCGGGATCCTCGATCGGGGTGACGGCCTCTACCCGCCGCGTCAAATTGCGGGGCATCCAATCGGCACTGCCAATATACAGCTCATCTTGGCCGCCATTGTGGAAATAGAAAATGCGGGAATGTTCCAAAAAGCGGCCCACAATGCTGACCACGCGGATGTGGTCGCTCAGGCCCGGCAAACCCGGCCGCAAACAACAAATTCCCCGCACAATCAAATCCACCTGCACCCCCGCTTGGGAGGCCTCATACAGCGCCCGAATCACCACCGGATCAACCAGGGCATTCATTTTGGCCACAACGCGCCCCTGTTGACCTTGGCGGGCCCAGTCGCGCTCCCGTTGAATCAAGGCCACCATCCGATCGCGCATATTCACCGGGGCCACCAACAGCTTGCGATAGGAGCGTTGGCGAGAATAGCCCGTCAGGTAATTGAACAAATCGGTCAAGTCAGCCCCCAGCTCCGGCCGGCAACTGAGCAGCCCCACATCGGTGTAGAGCTTGGCGGTTTTGGGGTTGTAGTTTCCGGTTCCAATGTGGACATAGCGACGCAATCCCTCCGGCTCCTTGCGCACCACCAGCACAATTTTGGTGTGGGTTTTCAGACCCACCAAACCATAAACCACATGCACCCCGGCGCTTTCCAGCTTGCGGGCCCAGTTGATGTTGTTTTCCTCATCAAACCGTGCCTTGAGTTCCACCAACACCACCACCTGTTTGCCGTTTTCCGCCGCATCAATCAGGGCATGGACGATCGGGGAGTCGCCAGAGGTGCGGTACAGGGTCATCTTGATCGTCAGCACATTCGGATCGCGGGCTGCTTCCGTAATGAACCGCTGCACCGTGGCGGAAAAGGAGTGATAAGGATGATGCAACAGCAAGTCTTGACGGCGAATTTCTGTGAAAAAGTCGCTGACTTCCTCTTCCTCTGGGGATTGCACATTTTCCGAAGGTTCCGGCAGGCGTTGCACCCGCTTAGGAATCACTGGGTTCCAGGAGGGGTCTTTCAAGTGAGGCAGGGGCAAACCCAAAAAGGACATGAAGTCCCGCAGCCCCAGCAGGCCGGTGACAGGATAGACGCTCTCGGCGGTGATTTCCAACTCTTCGAGTAGTCGATCACTAATTTCCGTGGGCATGGTGTCCAGCACCTCTAGCCGCACCACGGAACCGCCCAAGCGCCGTTTTCGCAATTCCTGTTCGATCGCCAGCAGCAGGTCATCGGCCTCATCTTCCGCCACGGCGATGTCCGCGTTGCGGGTGACCCGAAAGGGCTGATATTCCAGGATATTCATGCCCGGAAACAGGCTTTCTAAATTGTGAGCAATCACCTGCTCGATCGCCACGCAAACCCAAACCGGCTTACCGGGATTGGGCCCCACCCAATCGGCACTAAGGGTGGCCGGATCCAGACTATCGGCCGCCAGGGGCAGAAAGCGGGGCAGGCTTTCGGGAACCTTCACCCGCCCAAAGTGATCTTCCTGGGTTTCCGGATCCTGCACCACCACCGCCAGATTCAGGCTGAGGTTGGAGATGTGAGGAAAGGGATGACCCGGATCAACCGCCAAGGGCGTGAGTACCGGGAAAATTTCCGCCTCAAAGAGCTGATGGAGATAGGCCCGCTGCTCTTGGTTCAGGTCAACGTAATCCAGCAGGTAAATGCCCTGTTCGGCCAACAGGGGACGCAACACCTTGGCGTAGTGTTGATGTTGGTCGGCCACGATCGGGCGCAGGTGTTCAGCAATTTCAACCAGTTGCTGTTGGGGCGATCGCCCGTCGGGAGGCCGCTTGGCCACACCCGCCTCCACCTGCTTTTTGAGGGCAGCCACGCGCACCATGAAAAATTCATCCAGGTTGGAGCTGAAGATCGCAGAGAACTTCAACCGCTCCAACAGGGGGTTGCGATCGTCCATAGACTCGTGCAGCACCCGCCGGTTGAACTGAATCCAACTCAGTTCCCGGTTGAAGTAGTACTGCGGATCGTGCAGGTCGATCGATTGCGATTCCGGTTGATCGGGATTTTCCGTGGTAGCTCGTTGCGCCCTAGTCATTACTCGTTGCCGCCTGGCCCATGAGGTCGAAACATTTCCTGTTCGCGACCGACCCACCATTCCCCTAAATTCATCAAGTCTTGGTGAATGTCCGCTAGGGCTTGGGAATATTCCGCTGGCGAAAGGCGATCGCGCTGTTCTTCCAATTTGGCAAGGCGAAGCTGTACCAGCAACCAGGGTTTATGGGAACTGTCGGTACCTTCGATGTAGCGGGCAATGGCTTGGCTAATCATGGGGGTTGGGGGCGGACGCGCTCTCGACCGTAGCAAAAATGGCAGTTGCCTCAGCTTAACCTATCTTTAAAATTTGGTTAAAGCGCAATTTCCCAAAGCCGGAGCAAGGCACTCCAGCCCCCGGTCTGCTGGAGTTCGATGGAGTTCGATGGAGTTTGATGGAGTTTGATGGAGTTGAGAGACCCAATTTTCAATTTGGCCCCCTTTTGGCTCTCTTTAGGTTTAAGGCGAGGTTTGAGGCGAGCTGGCCAAGGTTAGCAATCGCTCAGCCACGGGGCGATCGACCGGCGTAACGGAAAGGCGGTTTCCCCGTCGCAAAATCAGCAACTCATCGGCCGTGAATTGCGATCGCAACAATTCCAAGGGTAAGAACCGATCAAAGGTTTGCAGATGGGCCACTTCCACCGTGAACCAACGGGGGCGATCGGGACTGGCCTTGGGGTCAAAATACGGGCTGTTGGGGTCAAACTGGGTTGGATCCACCACCTTGGCCACGGCCACCTGCGCCAGACCCGCAATTCCCGGCGGCTCCGTGTTGGAGTGATAAAAAAACGCCCAATCTCCCGGCTGCATCGCTTGCAGAAAGTTACGCGCTTGATAGTTCCGCACGCCATCCCAAATGGTCTGTCGATCGCGCTCTAGGTGGGCGATCGAGTAAGTTGTGGGTTCAGATTTAATCAGCCAGCAAGCGGCCGGCACAGGGGGCAAAGCCATAGGAAAACGAGCACAAGCAAAGCTCTATGATTTAACGGGGGAATCAGGGTTTCAGGCGATTGGACGACAAGCCCTAGACAGGCCCTAGAGCCGATCGAGCCATTCGGGGTGATCCTGCACCGCCTTCACCGCCGCCTTAATATCTTGGGTGCGATCCTTCGCCACAATCAGGGTCACATTCCCATCGCGCACCACCACCACATCCTCTAGGCCAATGGTGACCACCAACTCTTCGGGATCGCTGCTGTAGACGATCGCCCCGGTTGTCTCCAAAGCCAAATGTTGAGCCAAATCCACATTGGCCCGATCGCCCTTTAACAGCCGCTCGATCGCATTCCAATCACCCAGGTCATCCCAAGCAAAGGCCGCCGGAACAATGCAGGCGCGATCGGTCTTTTCCATCAGCGCATAGTCCACGCTCAGCTTGGGAACCTTGCCATAGGCCGCCACCCCTTCGGCCCGCAGCGGTTCAATAATTTTCGGGGCGTGCCGTTCTAATTCCGCAATCACCGTCTTGGCCTGAAACACAAACATGCCGCTATTCCAGCTATAACGACCGCTGGCGAGAAACTGTTCGGCCCGGGCGCGATCGGGCTTTTCCGTGAACCGACTGACGCGATAGCCCGGCAGGCCCGCAAAGTCCCCCAAGGCCTCGCCCTGTTCGATGTAACCATAGCCCGTGGCCGGCTGGGTTGGCGTAATACCCAAGGTGACGATCGCCCCCTCCTTGCGGGCCAAGGTCGCCGCCGCCGCCAGGGTTTGGGCAAACGCTTCCCCGTCGCCAATCCAGTGATCCGCCGGGAAAAAGCCCAACACCGCCTCATCGCCATATTGCTTGGCCGCTTCCAGGGTTGCCCAAGCCAGGGCCGGGGCTGTGTCGCGCCCTTCCGGTTCGATCGCAAAATTTGCTGCCGGTAATTCCGGCAACTGTTCGCGGGCCGTGGCTTCCAGGTGTTGACCCGTCACAACCCAAACATGCTCCGCCGCCCCCGCCAACGGAATCAGGCGATCAATCGTGGCTTGCAACAAACTGCGGCCGCTGCCATCCAAACAGAGAAACTGCTTGGGAAACTGACGGCGACTGAGGGGCCAAAACCGCTCACCCTTGCCACCGGCCAAGACGATCGGGATTAACTGGGGAGTTGAGGAAGCAACCATTTGTTCAAAGACCATCAAACTTGACTGGAAAACCAATGCGGAGACGACGGGCCCCCAACCGGACACAAACCTAGGTGCAGACTCGCGACGAAAGCTCTAGATGCAGACTCTAGGGGCAAACTCTAGATGCAGACCTAAACACAAACTTAGCGATGGATTCGACCAATTCTCGGGATTGATAGGAATTTCACAAGTTCCGCAAATTGCGCCAATTCAACAAATTCCGCACATTAACAAATTCCGCACATTCCGCACACTTCACGGATACCTGCAATTTGGATTTCCCCAATTCTGGCTTGGCCCAAGGCGATCGGCACGGTTTCTAAGGTTTCTAAGGTTTCTAAGGTTTCTACGGTTCCTACGGTTGCTATGGTTGCGGCCGCTACGCTATTGACTCGTCCTCCACTCGCATCTTGACTACAAAACCGAGCCGCCAAGGTTCCCAACTCTGCGCAAGGGCGAGATCGGCCCCTTTGCTCCATCAGTTGGGAGTAGGCGACAATGATTGGGGAACCGGGCCAAAGCTTCCCCGCCCTGCCAGCTCTCCTCAACCAACCCCGCCGCTCCACTTTTTCCCTACTCCTGGCGGCCGATCGCCCTTAAGGTCTTCCCGCAGCCAATCGCATTGTTCATCAACTTTTTGCTTTAATTTTGGTTGGTTTGCTTGCCCTAGCCTTCTAGACAGGTCTTCGGGAACAGCTCCTGACGGCTCTCACCAGGTCAGATATGGCTATTGGATCAGTTAGATCTGTTGCATTCGTTCCATCAAGCATCTGCTCACTCGGGCATCTGCTCGCTCGGGTATTCGATCGAATTCCTTTGGCAAGGATCATGACGAGGAAATAGACCAGTTAGTCTGGGTGCAACCGAATCCGCAGAATTTCAACGCTTGATCTCACGGTCTGGCCCCGCCGACTGAGTACCCAAGACTGCATACCCAGGATTGACGATCGCCACCTGGGCATCGCCACTTGGGCATCGGGGATACTGATAGGATTCACCAGATTCGTTGCATTCTTGGTTTGATTTGACGATTTCTAATTTTTGCGATCAGCCCAGCAGAAGAGCGCAGACGCTATGAGCGACCCGAATCTTGGCCGAGTGCTAGCCGACCGATATCGACTCGATGAGTTGATCGGGCGCGGTGCTATGGGTCGCGTTTACCGAGCCAAGCACATCCTGCTGGATGCGCCCGTGGCCGTGAAGTTTTTGTCTCAAACCTTGCTGAACCAGAAAATGCGCGATCGCTTCAAACGGGAAGCCCGCTCCTGTTTTCTGTTAGGGCAAAAAAGCAAGCACATTGTCCAGGTGTTGGACTACGGGGTCAGCGAGGATGAGGTTCCGTTCTATGTGATGGAATATCTCGAGGGCCGAGACCTGGGGGCGATCGTCAAGCGGGAAACCATGCCCCTGCCGCGCTTTCTCAATTTGGCCCATCAAATTTGCCTGGGACTTCAGGCGGCTCACCAGGGCATTTTGCTCGAGGATCGCCTTTGCCCGATCGTCCACCGAGACATCAAGCCCAGCAACCTGCTGGTGGTGCAAGATCCGGACATGGGTGAGTCGGTCAAGATTTTGGATTTTGGGATCGCCAAACTCATGCAAGGGGATGCGGCCCAAACCAGCCACTTCATGGGAACCCTGGCCTACTCTTCACCGGAGCAGATGGAAGGCAAGGAGTTGGACGGCCGGGCTGATATCTATAGCCTGGGCGTGGTGATGTTTGAAATGCTCTCGGGGAAGATGCCCCTGCGGGCGGAAACCCATTCCTTTGGCAGTTGGTATAAGGTACACCGGGACAGCCCGCCCATGACCTTTGCGGAGGCGCGGCCGGGGCTGAAAGTGCCCAAGCCGCTGGAGTCACTGATTCTGCAATGCTTGGCGAAAAAGCCGGACGATCGCCCCGCGTCCGTTAGCGATATTTTGCAAGCTTTGGAGCCGATGGAACACCGCTACAGTCCCGGCCGGCTGATTAGTCGTCGCATTGAAAGCACGCTCCAGCGGGCGACCTTGCCCGGAGCTTCCCTCGGCAGTGAGGGCGGATCTGAATCGCGGGGTCGATCGAGTAATGCGGATCCTGATGTGCTCTGTCGGTTGCAGTCTTGGCCCAAGGGCAAGCCAGTGGCGGAAATTGTGTTTCCTCACCTGTTGCCCACCAGTGGCGACCCGCTGGCAACGGTTTGGATTATGTTGCCGCGCCAAATGATTCGCGCCATCCAATCCAGCGAAGAGGGCAGCAGTTGCTACAGCCGGTTTATGGGCATGATGTCTCCCCATCCGATGGTGCTGTGGCTGACGGTGCTCTATGTGTCGATCGGGGACGGCACAAGGCGGGCTAAGTGGCTACCGTCCTATTTGGATTTGAAACAGCCCCGCAATTTGGAATTGGCTCGGCAGTTGGCCAAGCAAAGTTGCTATCGATTGCTGTTTTTTGCCCTTGAGGATCCCCACAGTTGCCAGTATGTGGCCAAAATTCACTTAACGGCGGCCAATTGCCAAATGCTGCGTCAGTGGGCTGACCAAAGCTCACAGATGCCCGCAGCGGATCCACAGGTGGGCAAGGCCTATCTGCGGAAGGAGTTGGATCGCGCCAAGCCCCAAATTTTGCAGCAAATTGAGCAGCGATTGCGTCGGCCTTGAGGGCCAATTACCCAAGGCCGATGCGATCGGCTAGGGAGCTTGCAAGCTGGCGATCGCCCGTTCCCAAGCACCAGTCACTTGCTGGATGGATTGGGGCAGTCGATCGCGCATCAGATCGGCATATTGCACCGAAACTCCCCGATCGGTCAGGGTCACCGTTTGGTAGTCTGCGGCTCCCGGTGTGGGCAAGTAACTGAGGCCCGAGAGATTGGACAACATGCTGTTATCCAGAGCCTGTTCCAATTCCGTTCGCTGATTGGCAGACAGTTGGCCCACCAACTCCGGCGCTTGATTGTTGATGCGCCGCAACAATCGCCCATCTTCCATCAAAGTCCAACGTTCCTGGCGACCGGCAATCCCGCCAGTGATGTGCATCTGGAATCGCTCTCCATTGCCGAGGGTGGGAAGGTCGCTGGTCATGGGAGCAATGGCGGTTGTGCCGTTGCTGGCGGCTTGGTTGTAGCGCACGAGGTTGGCCGCGCGATCAAGGTGAAACACAAAGGCCCGATCGCCCTGGTTCAAAATGGCTTGCCAGCCATCGATCGCAATCATGGTGCAGGCCGTGAGCGGCGCGTCATAAACCCCCATGCAGCCATTCCAGGTTCTGCGTTTCAGGGCTGTGACCGTGAGCGATCGGGGCGGCAACTTCAGCGATCGTTCCGCCTGTCGCAGCAACCGCTGTTCCACTTCTGGCGTGAGCGATCGGGAACCCACCGCCTGGCGAATGATCTGACCCGCTTGATCGGCGCGATAAAACCAACTGGGCGGCCCCCAGGATTGACGCTCGCTCACTTCAACGGCCCAGCCCGGGACTTGCATTTGGGCACAGAGTTCCGCTGGCCCACCCAACCCCAAGCAACTGTCGGCCCAAGTGACGCGGGTGGCTTCGCGAATGGTCAGGTTCCCAGGCGCTTGACCCAAATCCCTGGCCGCCACTGCCAAGATGCGCGATCGCACGGAGGGGGGCAACTGATGATGGGTGTTGCGCGTGGGGCTGGGGGTCGATCGGGGATTGGCCTGGGCGATCGACGGCTGCCCCAGTTCCCCAACAGCCCCCATTAACAGACCCAATCCCAAGGGCACAATCAAACCCAAACGCCAACGCAAAGAAACAGGAGACATAGACAAACTCGATCGGTCATGAGCTGTGAGAAATCAAAAAGCAGCGGTCTTGAA
Source organism: Limnothrix redekei LRLZ20PSL1 (assembly GCF_043235035.1). Taxonomy (NCBI): domain Bacteria; kingdom Bacillati; phylum Cyanobacteriota; class Cyanophyceae; order Pseudanabaenales; family Pseudanabaenaceae; genus Limnothrix; species Limnothrix redekei. Next base: position 106,428 of record NZ_JAZAQF010000012.1, read on the forward strand.
GCCTTCAATTGCTGTCTTCAATCACCGTTTTCGATTACTACTCATTCAGCATCGGCCAGACCTTGCTCAGGAAAAGTCACCATGAGCCGGTCTTTCGGATGTCACCTGCTAGGCGAGTTTTTTCCCAATAGTGCTTCCCATGGGTCGTCGCGTCAATCCAGCAACTGCAATTGATTGAAACTTGAACTGCTGTTTGCTGATTGGCTTCCCCGATCGGGCCAGTTAACCAACCTTAACAGGCCCTGCCCCTGGGAAACCCAGCCAGCCTTGAAAGCAAACAGCACAACCCAGAGGCCCAAAAATTCTAATATTCAGTTAAATCAATTTGATAAATTTGAAATTTAAAAATACAACCTTTACCCAGAAAGATTGGTACGCCATATCACAGAGTCCATGAAGCAATTATGAAGTGGGCAGTGCCCACCCTACTAACGCTTAGGATAAGGATCGTGATCGATGCAAGAGAGCTAAATAAATAAAACAAAATCGTAAAACAAGAAATTGACACAAGAGATCTAAGAGATAAAACAAAATCGTAAAACAAGAAATTGATGCAAGAGATCTAAGAGATAAAACAAAAAATAAAATAAAATAAAAACAAGGAGCATTAACCCCTTGTTTTCAAAATATTCATGCGTTGTCAGTGAAAAAGCTTTGGGGAAGCAAATTTCAGGCAGTCTTTATTCCTCGTCCCAAAGGGCCTGGGTATAGCCGAGCTTCGTCAAAGCCGCTTGCTGGCCAGCGCTCAAATCTTCCCAATATTCATCATCACTGGCTGGGGGATCCGTATCTTCTTCCCAGCTCGACTCATCCCATCCCAACTCACCCCAGAGGGACTGCTCTTCGCTGCTGAGATCAGACCAGCTCAAGTCTGCCCAAGTGCCGTTGGGGTCGCCGTCAACGTCGCGAATTCCAGACATATTTTTTCTCAGTGGAGAATGATTTGATCAAGAGTAATCACAAAGCATCAACAATTGGCGAGCAATCAGGTTGCAAATTGTGACTGATCGTAGGTTGACTTTAAATCAACCAAGATGAAGAATCCATCAAGCTGTTGTCACTCCATCAAAACTCAGAATAGCTCGTTGTTTTCATTCAGAAGATGGCCCAAAGATTTTGCTTCATGAATGATCCAATTCGCAGGATTCGTTTTTTGAAGAGTAAGCAACAATTCGATGGTTAGCTTAGATCATCCGCTTAATTGATCAGGAAATTAACCCAGCCGAATTTGGTATAACACCACGATTCGGCAGCGTCAAGAATAGGTTAAGCAGAGTCTTTTAAAGATTTATTGAATTCTAGAACAAATCGAAATTTAACCACCATGCAGCCCTAGGGGGTTCACAATTTAGCTCATAATCAGTGCATTAAGTTCATTGATTGCTAAGTTCGTTGATTAAATTGCTGCATTTGCTGCATGAGCTTGAGTACGAGAATGTAGTGCAGGAAGTCCGTACGGAAATCCAGTGTAGAAATTTCAGTGCAGAAATTTGGTGTAGAAATTTGGTGTAGCAAGTCAGGCTAAGCATGATTGGTGATGGTCGATCGAACCGTTCACCGGTTTGAAATGCTGAGCAACAGGCACGCAGGAGGAAGACAACAGCCCCAGGCAAAACGACGCAGACCCGGCCGCAGGCCCCAACCTGGGGTTGTTCCCGTCGTTGATCGGCTCACCAGGCGGCAACTGGACGGGGCCACGGGGCGATCGGGGCAATTCGTTGGATCCAGGAAATTGTTAAGGAATTTCTAAAGTCAGCAATGGGTGATGGGCGTTTACGGTCAGCAGTCGATCGCTCAAAAAGCGCTGGGGGTTAGGCTTCTGGTTTCAAAGCGGCAAAATTCCTCTACCATTGCCCTAAAACTTGCGGTTAAAACTAACCGGTAGGTCGATCGCCGACGTGGGTGATTTGGAATGTTTGAGACCCTGACCTTTATCTTAATTTGGCTGTTTATCGGCTGGCTGATCTGGTACTTCCTGTTTCAGGTCAAGTTCATCCCGGTGGCCTACTACACCGGTTTTGGCATTGTCACGATCGCGGCACTGCTGACGATCGCTTTTATGAACCCCGGTGGCCGCACCTCGGAATCGGTGGGCAGCCTTCTGTCCCTGCTTCTGACTCCTCTGGGTCTGTCGCTGTTGTTGCTCTCGCGCTGGGTGCTGCGCGAAGGGCCGGGCAAGTTCACGGCCAATGGGGTGGCGGCCTGGGCCTTTTCGGTGTTGCTGCTGTTTAGCACCCCGGCGATCGGGTTTTTGCTGGCGGGGCAACTGGAGCGCGAAGCTGTGTCCATGCAGGGTTATGGCGATCGCGGATCCGTTGAGGCGATCGTGCTGCTGGGGAATGGCACAACCCGTGTGGCGGGGATTGGCCAACAGCGCATTGAGCTAACCGAAAGCGGCGATCGAATTACATTGGCGGCGCAACTGTATCGCGCTGGCCGGGCCAATCGAATTATTGTGAGCGCGGGTTTCCGGCCGGAACTGAACGCTTACTGGCGACCCGTGAACAGCGACTGTCGCAACCCAGACGGCACGGCCACGCGCTGCCGGGCGGCGGAATCGTCTGATATCAGCGTGTTGTTACAGGAAATGGGCGTGCCGGCCAGCGCGATCGTGATTCCCCGCAGCGAAATTGCCCAGAAGCGGGAAGTGGTGAACGTGCGCAACAGTGCCCTGGATGTGCGCGATGAGTTTGGTTCCAACCCCCAGGGGGCCCGAATTGCCTTGGTCACCTCCGCGATCGAAATGCGGCGATCGACCCTGGCGTTTGAGTCCGTTGGTTTCCGGGTTGTGCCGCAACCGGCAGACTTTTACACCCTGCCCTACGATGCCCCGGACATCACCCCCATCCCCTGGCGCTATTTCTCCATTCCGGATCTGGTTCCCAACTCCGAAGGCCTCACCGTCAGCACCAAGGTGGTGACGGAATACCTGCAAAGCGTGTTCTACTTCCTGCGTGGTTGGATTTCACCGTTTAGGCTCTAATTTCCGGCTCTCATTTCAAGCTCCAATTTCAGGCTTTTAAACAAGCCGAAGAAAACAGCATCTCAAGGGCTTGATCGGCGATCGGGCTACCGTTTGGCGACCTAAACAAACCCATTGCTCATCAGTCCCCACGCTGGGCCAGCCGGTGTGGGGATTGATCATATGGGAATTAATCGCATGAGAAACTTGGGACGCTTAGCTCGTAGCACGCTTAGCCCGCAGCACTTGCACCGATCCACCCGCATAAAACGCTTGAGACACATCACAAAACCCGATCGACTCCAGCAAGCCCGGCACATCTGTTTGCACAAATTCCCAAGCCGTTTCCGTTTCAAACAGCCAGAAGAACGCGGCCACCCCTGGCCAAAACAGCGGGTTGGTGGGGGCATGGAAATCGGAAAACAGAAAACAGCCCCCCGGAACTAACACCCGATGGACTTCCTGAAAAATTTGGCGGAGCTGTTCAGCCTCCATTTCGTGCATGGCGGCGCTGCTGTGAACCACCTCAAAGCTACCGTCCGGAAAGGGCATGGCTTCCGCAAAGGCTTCCACATAGGTAGCTTGGGGCACGGCCGATCGGGCCCGGGCCAGGGCCTTGGGCGAAGCATCCAACCCGGTCACGCAGTTCGATCGCTCCACCAACAGCGCCGTTGTTTGCCCCCAGCCGCAACAGAGATCCAGCACCCGGGTTTCCGGTTGCCAATCGAAATCTTGTAACGCTAATTGACGAAAGCGCCCTTCACCGCCCACCGCCAGAGCCGCCACCCGCGAAATGTTGTCGTACAGCCACTGGTAGCGATAACTCAAATCCCGTAGAATCGTAGCCACAAAGCATCCTTAAAACATTATTGACAATAGCAATCGTCCGTCAGACGGCCCTTCATCAAATTAGGGTCAATGACTGAACGCCTTGAGGGTTCTGTGTTGCAGACAGTTGCGAAGTCCCTTGCCGGGTTCCCTTGCCGGGTTCAGATGATGGGGCGATCGCCCGTCTGCGCAAACCTCAAGATATTGTTAATATCAGTTAAGAATCTGAAAAGAAACACCAACAGCGGAACGGGAAGCAAAAGGTTATGGGTCGAGATGGGGTCTTATTGCTCAACCTAGGGGGGCCAGAAAAGCTGGAAGACGTGCGGCCCTTCCTGTTTAACCTATTTTCCGATCCCGAAATTATCCGGTTGCCCAGCCCAATTCTGCAAAAGCCCCTGGCCTGGTTGATTTCCACCCTACGAGCCTCCAAATCCCAAGAGGGCTACAAGCAAATTGGTGGCGGCTCGCCCCTGCGGCAAATCACTGAAGACCAGGCCCGCGCCCTGGAAGGAAAGCTGCGGGAACGGGGCCGCGATGCCAAGATCTACATCGGAATGCGCTATTGGTATCCCTTCACCGAAGAAGCGCTCGATCAAATCAAGCGGGATGGCGTAGATAACTTGGCAATTTTGCCGCTTTATCCGCAATTTTCAATCAGCACCAGCGGTTCCAGTTTCCGACTGATTGAGCGGCTGATGGAAAAGGATCAAACCCTGCAAAAGATCGACCATCGCGTGGTGCAGTCTTGGTACGATCGCCCCGGTTATCTCCGGGCCATGGCGGATTTGATTGCCACGGAACTCGATCGCTGTGAAGATCCCAACAGCGCCCACATCTTCTTCAGCGCCCACGGTGTGCCCGTCAGCTACGTGACCGAGGCGGGCGACCCCTACCAGCAAGAAATTGAAGACTGCGTAGCGCGGATTATTCGCACCCTGAATCGGCCCAACCAACATACCCTCGCCTATCAAAGCCGGGTGGGCCCGATCGAGTGGTTGCAGCCCTACACAGACGATGCGATCAAGGAACTGGCCGCCCAAGGGGTGAAAACCCTGGTGGTAGTGCCGATTAGTTTCGTGTCTGAGCACATCGAAACCCTTGAAGAAATTGACATGGAATATCGGGAAGTGGCCGAAGAAGCGGGAATTCATAATTTCCACCGCGTGCCCGCCCTGAACGTCCATCCGGGTTTCATTGAGGATTTGGCCAACCTGGCGATCGAAACCCTAGATGGCAAGGGCATGACCCTGGCCCAAACCTTGCACCCGCCCGACAAGGCCAAGATTTATCCCCAAGAGCGTTGGGAATGGGGACTGACCACGGCGGCGGAAGTGTGGAATGGTCGCTTGGCCATGCTGGGCTTCCTGGCACTGGCGTTGGAGTTGATCAGCGGCCGTGGGCCGCTGCACTTGGCTGGGTTGCTTTAGCAGGGCGATCGGCCCAAGACCCGGCGTACCTGGGGCGGGTGTGCCAATCCCCGTCCCCAGGCTTGTCCCGTCTCAGGAAGGCAAGAAGCCGCTGTGAATGGGTGGATCGAGAATCAACCCGTGGCCCGCATCCACCCGGAAAGATTGCAGCGTCTTCAGGTATTGGGCCCGTTCGTAGGCGCTGGGGTCAGGGCAATGGACTTGGCTCATCACCCCTCGCAATTCCTCAACGGAGTTATATTCCTGGGCCTCTAGCCAGGCCACCAGTTCTCGCTCCAGAACGCGCAAATGCTCCAGACCATGGCGCAACAGCACAGAGCAAACCTGGGTAATCTTGGCCCCAGCCATCAGCAATTTCACCACATCGGCCCCATGTTGCACCCCACCTGTGGCCGCCAGATCCGTCTCTAACCGGCCATAGAGCAGTGCAATCCAGCGCAGGGGCAACCGCAAATCATTGGCGGAGCTGAGATAGGGAACAGGGCGCACCTCCAGCTCGATCGGGTCGATGTCGGGCTGCATAAACCGATTGAACAGCACCAAGGCATCGGCTCCGGCTTCGTCAAAGCGCTGGGCCATGTTGGCCAGGCTGCTGAAGTAGGGGCTGATTTTGACCGCGATGGGAATGCTCACTTCGGCTTTGACGGCCCGCAGGGTAGTGAGGAACGATTGCTCAATATCCAGGCCGGAAATGTCCGGGTCGCTGGGGACAAAGTAAAGGTTTAGTTCGATCGCGTCGGCCCCGGCTTCCTGGATCGATCGGGCATATTCCACCCAACCCCCGGGGGAATAGCCATTGAGGCTGGCAATGATCGGAATGCTGAGGGCGGCTTTGGCGGTGCGAATGTGGTCGAGATAATGCTCGGGGCCAAGGCGGAAGGCTTCCGGCTCAGGAAAGTAGGTGAGGGCTTCGGGATAGCTGTCGCGCCCATGGCTGAGATGGTGGTGCAGCTCAAAGCTGTCTTGCACCAGTTGTTCTTCAAATAGGGAGGGCAAGACGATCGCCCCCGCTCCGGCATCTTCTAAGCGACGCAGGTGATCGAGGGAACTGGTGAGCGGAGCAGCGGCCGAAGGGACCAGGGGCGATCGAAGGGTGAGACCCAAATAGGTGGTGTGCAGATCCATAGATTAGGGCGCTAGGTGGGGACGCTAGGGGCGAAGAGAACTGGGACGGGGTGAGCCGATCGGGCGATCGGCCCATCCAAGGCTTCATTCAGGGGATTTCAGTCAGGGGATTTCAGGAACGGGGCCTAGGACACCGGCTTAGGTTCCGAGGAAGACGCAGCTTCCCCTGGCGGCGTTGGGCTGGGGCGATCGGCTGCTTGGGGCTGCCCGATCGACTGGGCCGCCAGGTATTGATAGAACCGCCAGCGGTGGTTAATGTCCGCCTGCGCCTGTTGGGCCAACTGTTGCGCGGCGGCCGGGTTGGTCTTGCTCAACATCTTGAAGCGGGTTTCCATGTCCATTGCCGCCGCCACAGGCATCTTCGGCGTGGGCGAATCCAAATGCAGCGGATTTTTGCCCTGGGCCACCAGATCCGGGTTATAGCGATAGAGGAACCAACGACCGCTATCCACCGCAGCTTTCTGGTGAGTCGTTCCCTTGCTCATGTCGATGCCATGGGCGATGCAGTGGCTATAGGCCAAAATCAGAGAGGGGCCATCGTAGGCTTCTGCCTCTAGAAAAGCCCGCAGGGTATGTTCATCACGGGCCCCCATGGCCACGCTGGCTACGTAGATGTTGCCGTAGGTCATGGCGATCGCCCCGAGATCTTTCTTGGCGGCGGGTTTACCGCCAGCGGCAAACTTGGCCACCGCGCCTCGGGGCGTTGATTTTGAAGCTTGCCCCCCCGTGTTGGAGTAAACTTCCGTATCCAAAACCAACACATTGACGTTTTGGCCGCTGGCCAGGACGTGATCTAAGCCGCCAAAGCCAATGTCATAGGCCCAACCGTCACCCCCCACAATCCAGACGGATTTCTTGACGAGGTAGTCTGCCACGGCCAGCAACCGCCGAGCATCGGGGTGATTGATCTCGGGGAGGCGCGTTTTCAGGCTGGCCACTCGATCGCGCTGTTCCCAAATTTCAGCTTCGGTGCGCTGTTCCGCCTGCAACAGGTCTTGAACCGTGCTGTCACCCAGTTCCCCGGCCAACCGCTTCAGTAGCTCGCCAGCGAAGGTGGCTTGCTGATTCACGGACAGCCGGAACCCAAGGCCAAATTCCGCGTTGTCCTCAAACAGGCTGTTCGCCCAGGCGGGGCCGCGGCCGTCGGCATTTTTAGTCCAAGGGGTGGTGGGTAGGTTGCCGCCATAGATCGAGGAGCAACCGGTGGCATTGGCAATCAATGCCCGATCGCCAAACAATTGGGACACCAACTTCAGGTAGGGCGTTTCGCCACAACCGGCACAGGCTCCTGAGAATTCAAAGAGCGGCTCTTGCCATTGCTGTTGACGCAGCCGATCGGGATGTAATTTGGCGCGATCGGGATTCGGCAGCCCCAAGAAAAAGTCCCAATTCGTCCGTTCTGCGTCGCGTACCTCATTGGGGTTCACCCAATTCAGCGCCTTGCGCGAGGGGCGCTTGCGATCCTTCGCGGGGCAAATTTCCACACAAAGACCGCAGCCGGTGCAGTCTTCCGGAGCCACTTGGATGGTGAATTTTTCGCCCTTGAAGTCTGGATCGCGCGTGTCGGCCACCCGGAACCCGGCCGGCGCATCTCCCAAAGCGGACGGATCGTAGGATTTGCCGCGAATGGTGGCATGGGGACAAATGGCGATGCACTTGCCACACTGCACACAAACCGCTGGATCCCATTCAGGCAGTTGCTGGGCAATGTTGCGTTTTTCCCATTGGGACGTGCCCGTGGGATAGGTGCCATCGCAGGGCAAGGCGCTCACCGGCAGTCGATCGCCCTCCCGAGCCATCATCGCCCCCTGCACATTGCGCACAAAATCCGGCGCGCGATCGGACACCATGGGCAACCGGTGCAAGGTGGATTGGGCCGATCGAATCGGCACCTCTTGCAAATTCGACAGGGTGTTATCTACCGCCCGCAGATTCATATTCACCACGGCGCTGCCCTTTTTGCCGTAGGTTTTTTGAATTGCCGCCCGAATTTGATTGAGGGCTTCTTCCTGGGGCAGCACCCCCGTCAAAGTGAAGAAACAAACCTGCATTGGAATATTAATGTGACCGCCCGTGCCACTCTCGCGAGCCACTTTATAGGCATCAATTGCCCAAAGTTTCAGTTGCTTCCGAATGATAATTTCTTGGGCTTCTAGCGGCAAATGATCCCAAAGTTCCTCCGCCGGATAGGCCGCGTTGATCAGCACCGTTGCTCCATCAAGGGCCTTGTCCAAAATTTCATAGCGTTCCAGGAACATCCACTGGTGACAGCCAATGAAATTCGCACCTTCAATTAGGTAAGGGGCCCGAATGGGGTCAGCCCCAAAGCGCAGGTGGGAAACGGTCATCGCCCCCGACTTCTTGGAGTCATAGACGAAATAGCCTTGGGCATATTGATCGGTGCTGTCGCCAATAATTTCGATCGTGTTTTTGTTGGCTCCCACGGTTCCATCGGCCCCCAAGCCATAGAAAATGGCCGCAAAGGTGCGATCGCCCGGCAAAGCAAAGTTGGGGTCAAAGTCCAGGGATGTGAAGCTCACATCATCCACAATTCCCACCGTAAATCCATTCTTAGGTTCCGGCGATTGCAGATTTTCAAACACCGCCTTCACCATAGCCGGTGTGAATTCTTTGGAAGACAATCCATAGCGCCCGCCGATCATGGTTTTGACCGCCTGGTGTTGCGCCGATTGTTGAACCGTTGCCACCACATCCAAATAAAGCGGTTCACCCAATGCGCCGGGTTCTTTGGTGCGATCAAGCACAGCAATTCGTTTGGTGCTGGTGGGTAATACGGTGAAGAAATCCGCCGCGCTCCAAGGACGATATAAACGAACTTTTAAAACTCCCCATTTCTGTCCCTGTTGATTCAGGGCTTGCACCGTTTCTTCAACGGTTTCGCAACCGGAACCCATCAGAATCACCACGGATTCCGCTTCCGGATCACCCACGTATTCAAAGGGCTGATAAACCCGTCCCGTCAGGTTGCCAAATTCCGCCATCACGGATTTCACAATTTCCGAACAGGCAAGATAAAACGGGTTGACGCTTTCCCGACCTTGGAAATAAACATCGGGATTTTGAGCCGTGCCACGCATCACCGGGCGATCGGGAGTGAGGGCGCGATCGCGGTGCTCCAAAATCGCCGCTTCGGGGATCATGGCTCGCAAATGATCTTCATCCACGGGAACAATTTTTTGAATTTCGTGGGAAGTCCGAAAGCCATCAAAAAAGTGCAGAAATGGCACTCGAGATTTCAAGGCCGCAATGTGGGAAATCGCAGCAAAATCATGGGCTTCTTGCACCGAAGCAGAACACAACAGCGCCCAACCCGTGCCCCGCGTGGCCATCACATCGCTGTGATCCCCAAAAATTGACAACCCTTGGGCCGCGAGCGATCGGGCAGCCACATGCAAGGTCGCACCGGTCAATTCTCCAGCGATTTTGTACATGTTGGGAATCATCAACAGCAACCCTTGGGAAGCCGTGAATGTTGTGGCCAAGGATCCCGCCTGGAGCGCCCCATGCAGCGTGCCCGCCGCTCCGGCTTCGCTCTGCATTTCCACCACGCTCGGCACAGATCCCCAAAGATTAGGCTTGTTTTGGGCTGCCCAAGCATCAGACCATTCCCCCATGGGCGAAGCGGGCGTAATGGGGTAAATAACAATTAGTTCACTGAGACTGTAGGCAATTTTGGCAACGGCTTCGTTACCATCGAGGGTCATTGTTTGGTGGCGTTTCATGGTCATCACTCCAGCAAAAAGCACAGAGAAAAACAGCGGGTAATTGATTTAGATTCGGACGGGTAATTTCAGCGACTCACTGGGCATATGAAGCGAGGGAAAATTAGTCGTCATGCCTTGTACCTCGTCAATCAGGGTTTGAATGACAACCAGCGCCCGCTGCATTCCTTGGATGGCAATTTCAGAAAATTCGCAGCCCAACTCAAAGGACACCGCAGGCACTGCAATTAACCAAGCTGGGGGCACGTGGCCGTAGAGCCATTTCGTCATGTGCAACAGACTTTCAGGTTGATAGAAATGGCCCAAAAGACTTGGAGTTTCTAGATTTTCAGCGGTGACCGCTGCGGAAACCGAGGTGGGGGGGCGAATTTCCAAATCCAGCGATCGCAGTTGGGTTTTGGGAGCAGACATTTTCAGGGCATTGCAGTCTAAGGCATCAACAAAAATTACCAAGCCAACTCCCGCGATCGTGTCAGCTAGCTCTGGAGTTAATTGATGGCAAATGAGGGTTTGAAGTTGTGAATTTTGCCATTGGGAAATGGCTTGGACGACCGCTGGCCCCACACCGTCGTCACTGCGGAGGGTATTGCCATAACCAATCACCAAGATCGGGGATGGAAGATGGGTAACCATAGGGCGATCGCACCTCAAAAACTAGCAAAATTCTGGTCAATGCCACTGAGCTGTTTCAACTGAATCCTTTGGTCATTGAGTTCAAGAGATTGATCACCCAGCGATCGAGAGTTGATCCTGTCCGGGAGTTGATGCCGTCAGTCAGAACTCAATTTTTTATTTGCAATTCCTAGGAAGACCGCTCCAGGGTCTGAATCAGTACCCGATCAGCATTGAACACATCTAGTTTCAGCGGCATTTGCCCCACCGCATGGGTTGAACAACTCAAGCAAGGATCAAAGGCTCGAATCCCCGCTTCAACCCGATTCAAAATTCCCTCTGGAATCGATCCATCGCTACTGCCTTCAACATAATGTTGAGCAATTTGTTTGATGGTGCGATTCATCGCCAAGTTATTTTGACCCGTGGCAATGATCAGATTCACCGATTGAATTAAGCCGTTTTCATCCACTTGGTAATGGTGAAACAACGTGCCCCGAGGTGCTTCGCTCACACCAACACCATTCAGTTCATTAATGCCGGCTTCCGCCCGCACTCGAGGCGACTGCACATCAGGATCATTCACTAACTGTTCGATCGCCTCAACACAGGCCAAAATTTCAATCAATCGAGCGTAGTGATAGAAAAACGAAGAAGTGGCCACTCGCCCACCGGCCCGCTGTCTAAATCGCTCCAGGGCCCGATCGGCTTCTGGCGTGCCAATGAAGTCACAAATATTCAACCGAGCCAGGGGCCCCACGCGATACACACCATCGGGATAGCCCAAGGGTTTGTAGTAGGGAAACTTCAGATAAGACCAGGGTTCAACGGCTTCGCCAATGAAGGATTGATAGTCATCTTCCGAAAGGCGATCGGCGACAATTTGCCCTTCACTGTCAATGATGCGCAGATGACCGCCGTAATGCTCCCAACGTCCATCATCACCCACCAAGCTCATGAAGAGCGATGGAAATTTACCAAACACATCGACTTCCACCGGATGGGCATCAAGCCACGATTCAAATAGTTCGATCGCACTTAAAATCGTGGCTCGTGATTCCGGCAATCGGTCTTGAATCCAAGCCTTTCCTTCATCGGACAAGGGATAGCGAACCCCGCCAGGAACCGGCCAAGCCGCATGGATTTTGCGCGCTCCCAACAGCTCAATCACCGTTTGGCCAAACTGCCGCAACCGAATCCCCGCCCGCGCTAAGTCCGGATTCGCTGCCATTAATCCAAAAACATTGCGTTGGCCTGGGTCACTGTCCCAACCCAACAGAAAATCTGGACTGCTGAGATGGAAAAAGCTGAGGGCATGGGATTGCAAAATTTGCCCCAGGTTCATCATCCGCCGCAACTTTTCACCCGCGATCGGGACACGTACGGCCAAAATTTTGTCGCCGGTCTTTGCAGAGGCCAACAAGTGGCTCACGGGGCAAATGCCACAGATGCGGGAGGTAATTCCCGCCATTTCCCACATGGGTCGTCCTTCACAGAATTTTTCAAATCCGCGAAATTCAACCACATGAAAGTGGGCATCTTCAACTTTTCCCGCATCATCCAAAAACAGGGAGATTTTGGCATGACCTTCAATGCGGGTGACCGGATCAATAACCAGTTTAGAACTCATAATGCTCGCATGATTTCAGAGGATTACCGCAGTCCAATTTGCCCATTTTCCATGGCTAATTTCTGTCAACGCTAGCCCTACTTCACTGGGGTTCACTGGGGTTGCGCTTAAGTTAAGCCAGGAAAGCTGGTGACAAACTGAATTTTGAGGTCAGGAAATGCCGTCACAAATTTGATTTTGAAGTCGGGGAAAGCATTGACAAATTGCCATTCACCACACCGATCGGGAAATGCGTTGACAATTTGCACTTTCAAATCGGGGAATGCTTCAACAACCTGCACCGTAAAATCAGGAAAGGATTCAACAATTTGCACCTTGCCAAATAGGGGGCGCTCTTTGTATTGACAGGTGCTGGGGGAATTTGCCCTAGCCCCTAAGCTCCAGAGGGATAAGATCAGCCCGATCGCCCCGATCAAGAGTCCCCTCGACAGCCAAAGTCGCCATGGTTGCCGCCGTCGATCACCTGCCATTGCTGCCCCCTGTTCCTAACCGAATTTCAGCTGGGCTGCTTGGGCTTCGCCGGTAAAAAGTGACTCCAGGGCGCTTTGAATTTGAGCAGCCGAGGGCGGACAACCGGGCAAAAACACATCCACAGGAACCACTTGGTGAACGGGCAAGGCCTGTTTAATCAAGGGCGGCACAATGCCCGGCTCTCGAGGATATTGCGGCGATAAATCCGCCAATTCCAGATAGCAACGATCGAGAATTTCTTCAACGGTGGCGCTCGGATTACGCATGGCTGTTACATTGCCATTCACCGCACAATCGCCAAAGGAAATTAACAACTTGCTGCGCGATCGCACCTTTTGGATAAATTCCAAGTTTTCTTCATTGGCAACGGCTCCTTCTGCCAGGCAAATATCCACCTGATCGGGAAAAATCTTGGCATCACTCCCCACGGGGCTAAACACTACCTCCGCATATTTCGCCAGCTCAAACAGCCATTCATCTAAGTCCAAAAAGGACATGTGGCAACCGGAACAGCCCCCTAACCAAACGGTTGCAAAGCGCAATTTGGGGCGATCGGCTCCTTCCGTGGCCACCGCAGCCCCTTGAGCGGGATTGGTTAGCGTGTCCATTGGTGTTCCTCCCTGGCGGATTGCAAAAATTGCAGGCGATCGCGATCGCGCGTCATTTCCGCAACCGTTGATCCTTTCTTAAACAAAGCACCCGTGGGGCAAGCATCCACGCATTTGCCACAGGATGTGCAAGCCTCCACATCACCCCAGGGCTGATCCAAACCGGCAATTAATTTGACCCGTTCGCCCCGGAACGCAATATCCCAAACCCTGGCTCCTTCAATTTCGTCGCAAACTCGAATGCAGCGGGTGCAGTAGATGCAACGGTTGCGATCGAGTCCGAATTTTTCATGGGAAACATCCACATCCCGCTTGGGAAATTGGTAGGCAAAATGGCTATGATCCATTCCCACCGTGGTGGCCATATCCTGCAATTCACAGTGATTATTGGCCACACAAACGGAACAAACGTGGTTGCCTTCTGCAAAGAGCAATTCCACCAAGGTTCGGCGGTAGGACTGCAACGTGGGCGTGTTAGTTTGCACCGCCATGCCCTCGGCCACTTGGGTCACACAGGCGGGCAATAGTTTGTTAATTCCCGCCACTTCCACCACACAAAGACGACAGCCTCCCACATCCGAAACCCCTTCCAAATGGCACAGGGTGGGAATGGCAATGCCGGCCGATCGCGCCGCCTGCAAAATACTGGCTTTTGCTTCAGCGGCGATCGCCACCCCATCAATTGTCAGCGTTACGACAGCCATACGTTAAATCCCTTCAGTCCCGTGAAATTGCTTGCTTCAATCAGCAAAAGAAGATCAGCAAAAGATCAGTAATTAGGTTCAACCATTGGGTTCAATCATTAGGTTCAACCATTGGGTTTAATGATTAGGTTCAACCTGATGCATTTCCCTCAAGAAACCGTCGCCGGAATTCGCCAGCGATCGGGCTGCAACAGAGCTTGATATTCCTCCGGGAAATAGCGCAACGTGCTCACGATCGGATTCGGAGCCGACATGCCCAACCCGCAAAGGCTGGTGTGGCGCACCACCTGACAAAGGCTTTCCATTTGCGCCAGATCAAAGGCCGTGCCCCGACCTTCCACCAGCTTGGTCAGCAAATCATGGAGTTGTACCGTGCCCGTCCGGCAAGGCACACAGCGCCCACAAGACTCACTGCGGCAAAATTCCATATAGAACCGCGCCACCTCCACCATGCTGGTTTTGTCATCCATCACCACCATGCCGCCGGATCCCATCATTGACCCCAATGCCGCCAAGGACTCGTAATCCACAGGCGTGTCCAGATAGCTGCTAGGGATGCAGCCGCCTGAGGGGCCGCCCGTCTGGACTGCTTTCACCTGCCCTTCGGAAACACCGCCGCCCATTTCTTCCACGATCGTTCGCAGGCTAATGCCCATCGGCACTTCAATTAGGCCGGTGTTGCAAACCTTGCCGGTCAAGGAAAAGATTTTGGTGCCCTTGCTGGTTTCCGTGCCAATGCCCGCAAACCAATCCGCGCCCTTGCGAATGATCGGGGCAATGTTGGCGAAGGTTTCCACGTTGTTGATCAGGGTGGGCGCTTGCCAGAGGCCCGAAATGGCCGGGTAGGGCGGCCGGGGGCGGGGAGTGCCGCGCTTGCCTTCCACGGAAGCAATCAGGGCCGTTTCTTCGCCACAAACAAAGGCCCCAGCCCCCACCCGAATATCCACCTTGAAATCAAAACCCGAGCCAAAAATTTGGCTCCCTAAAAATCCCTTTTGCTTGGCCTGTTGAATGGCCTTTTGCAGGCGATGAATCGCGAGGGGATATTCCGCTCGCACATAGATAAATCCTTGGTCAGCTCCCACGGCATAGCCCGCGATCGCCATGCCTTCTAGGATCCGGTGGGGATCGCTCTCCAGAACGCTGCGATCCATGAATGCGCCCGGATCCCCTTCATCTCCATTACAGATCACATACTTTTGACCGGGGGGCATTTTGGCCACCGTGGCCCACTTCAACCCTGTGGGATAGCCCGCACCACCTCGGCCCCGCAGGCCCGATTTCGAAATTTCTTGAACGACCGCTTCTGGGGTGAGTTCAAACAGGGCATGGTGGAGGGCTTGATAAGCACCAAGGGCGATCGATTCTTCAATGCGCTCCGGGTCAACTTTGCCGCTGTGGTTCCGCACAATTAGCAACTGCTTCGCAAAAAATGGGTGTTGCGAATTGCCCTGTAGGGCATCGGTTTGGCCCCCTTGAATGGTGTCAATAATTGAGGGGGCCTGTTCTGGGGTCACCTTTTCGTAATGGGTGGTTGTTACCTGGGGATCGGTGGAGTCCAATTCCACCATCGGCCCCTGACCACAAAACCCCATGCAACCCACGCCAACTACTTCCACGCGATCGGCTAGTTGGCAATCCTGAACCCGTTTTTCAAGGGCTTTTTTAACTTCGAGCGATCGAGCCGCTTGGCAGCCCGTGGAAGTGCAGCAATGTACACGAATGGGCTTTTTCGCCTGGGCACATTGTTCCGCGAGATCGAGCAGTTCATGACCATCCATGGATTCGGACTCCTCAGGCAGCTTGGTCAGCAGATTGGGGGCAAATGGGGCGGCAAACGGGGCGGCAAATTAACGGGTAATGCACGTCACTTTGGGCGGGTAATTCATGTCGAGTCATGGGCAGGCCGCAAGCAATCACGAATCGCAACCCCACGGTTCATGCATCACCACGCCACTGATCAATGCGGGCGATCGCCTGTTCTGTGGTCACCTGCGCCGCCACTTGCCCGTCAAACACCACCGCTGGCGCAATGCCGCAGGCTCCAATGCAACGGGCCGTCACCAGCGAAACTTTGCCGTCGCTGGTGGTGGCTCCCGACTGAATACCGGTGTGTTTTTCCAAAGCATTCAGCACATCGCCGCTCCCCTTGACATAGCAAGCGGTTCCCAAACAAACCACGCAGGTATGTTCACCGCTGGGCTTGAGGGAAAAGAGGTGATAAAACGTGGCGACACCCAACACATGGCTCGCAGGTAATTGGAGCGATCGAGCCACATGCAACAGCGTTTTTTCCTCTAAATAACCAAAAATTTCTTGGGCCCGATGCAGAACTTCAATCAAGGCATCTTGGCGATATTGTTGGCGTTTTATCACCAAATCCAACGCCTTGAACCGTTTATCAACCGCCGAGGAATCAGTTGCCTTTGCAGTTTTAGAACCCTTCGATCCAGAAGCCTTTGATCCAGCCGACCCAGCCGATCCAGATTGACTCATTGGGGCATTCGCAGAGACAGCACCAGAGGGTTGACTGACCGGCTGATCTTGATCAGGCTTAGTTGCAATAGCCATAGTTCCACTCACTTTCATGACTCTCAACCAATGTTGTGCCGTTGTGCCAAGGCAGCACAAAGCAACCCCTTACAACGCTGCCATGGCAACAACCTTGCAGCGATCAAGCGGGTGATTGGTTATCTCAAATGTTCAAAAAACTGGATCAGGCGAGCTTCCTTTGGCAAAGACTGAACCTCAGAAGCGTTGAGCTGATTCGGATCGATTCAGGACAGCCAATTCAAAGGAATAAATTCAGGGCAGCCAATTCAAAACAGCCAACTTCATTGGGCGCGGTTGAATTTGATTAGGCTAGCTTGATGCGGCTAATGGGTTGGTCAAGGCAAAGGAAAGCAATCAGGTCGTGAGCTGGTAGCGCTAGATTCGTCGCAGAACCCACGAAAGGGTTAGCCAAAAGCACCAATCCTTCGGGAAATTCATGCCAAAAGAGAAGGGAAAATAATGACACGATCACCATTCCGTGATCTCCATCCGCGATCGCCCGTGGGGGTCGAGCATGGGTGGCCACAGCAGGGGCAAGATCGAATCACAAATCTAGCCTAGCGTCAGTTCCTAGATGAATTGAGGGAGCGATCGGTTTTCTTAAGGAATGCAGAGCAAAATAGTGCGATTTTTGTAAAGTTTGTAAATACTTGCTTGGGTGGTGAAAGTCTAAACAAATTTTCTTGGGTTGTTTAGCGGCCGATTTTTCCCAAATCAGCAAAAATTTCCGATGAAAAGTGTCGATTGCTGCATTTTTGAAGAAGCCATTAAAACAACAAAAAGCGATCAAAAATTACTTAATTTCTTGCATCGATCGATTCTTAATCGGTTTCTTCCCATTTTGATTGTGGCTTCGTGGGGCAACCAGCACACCCTCCGGCTAATTACCGGCTAATTGAGAAATCATCCATGAAACTGAGCAACCAGCCGATTGGACTCGATCGAGATCTGAAGTTTAACCCAAGTTTAAATCATGGTTTCTTAACCTATCTTGACGAAATATCTGAACGGAATTCGCCAGAGAATTCGCCAGCAAGTCACATCATTCCCATCAAGGCGAATGGAAACCTCACTCAACCAAAATATTCTAGTTTAATGGAGCTTTTGATCTCAGTTCAGCCACCTCATGCAGTTACCCAATTTGGTCGATCGATTTAGCTACAGGATTGGGCTATTGGTGAAATTGCTTTGGAAGTTTGATAGGAAGTTTGATAGGAAGTTTGATAGGAAGTTTGATAGGAAATTTAATAACAAGAGGCAGGCATGGGCAACCTAGTTGACACACCTGCCATCCACAGGTCACTGAAAATCGCGCAGCTAAAGACTTAACCCGAGTGGCTGCAAACATCCGCTAGGAGAAAACCCATCTCACACTCATAGCAAGCGGGTTGGTTGTCGGCGGCAGGCCGCACCGCATGGGCACAGGAGAGATGACCATTCTGCCAACGCGGGTTACCCGTGCGATCGGCCCACAGGCAACCTTGGCAAACATCTTTAGGGGTCAACAAGCCACTGTTCAGGAGCATGACCAACATCAGGACACCCCCAGACTTAGATTCGCCGGTTCTGCTCTGATTGTATGCCGTTCTTAGGGGGCGTTCCTGTGGCGAAGATTACGACTCCAGAACTTTGCGAACGGTCGATCGACGGCGGCGACGCGGCTCAATCCCCACCAATTGCTTGAACCAATGCTGGATGTTGTCCACATAGGTAAACAGCACAGGCACCACCAGCAGTGTCAGCAGGGTTGAAGTGGTGAATCCGCCAATCACGGCCACGGCCATGGGGCTGCGCTCTTCGGCTCCGGCTCCCAAACCCAAGGCCAGGGGAAGCAGCCCCACCACCGTTGACACGGAGGTCATCAAAATGGGGCGCAGGCGGGCCACGCCGGATTCAATGACGGCTTTCGATTGGGGGAGTCCGTGGCGTTCTGCTTCGAGGGCAAAGTCCACCAGCAGAATCGCGTTCTTGGTGACCAGCCCCATCAGTAGCACAATCCCGATCAGGGCGAAGAGGCCCAGTTCCTTTTGCATCACCAACAGGCCCAGGAAAGTGCCTCCCGTGGCCAACGGCAGGGCCGCCAGAATTCCGATCGGGTAAAGGAAACTGTTATAGAGCAGCACCAACACCCCGTAGATCGAGAGCACCCCCAACCCCAACGCAGACAAAAACCGGCTGAAAATATCGCGCATGATTTTGGCATCGCCGGCCGGTTCTTCTTCAATGCCGGGAGGCAAGGGGTTCATGGCCGGCAGGGCGCGAATTTGTTCCAGGGCCGTGCCCAGGGAGATGCCTTGCAGGTTGGCATCTAGGGTGACTTGGCGCGATCGGTTGTAGCGATTAATTTGAGCGGGCCCGCTGATGAGCTGAATATCCGCCACGCTGGTGAGGGGAATCATGGCTCCGTTGCGACCGGGAACCCGCAGATTTTCGAGGGTTTCGATGTTACTGCGGAATTGAGGGGCAATTTTTACCCAAATTGGGATTTGCCGATCGCTCAGGTTGAACTTAGCCAAGCTCGATTCGTTATCCCCGATCGTGGCCAGGGTGGCGGTGCGGGAAATGGCCTGAACCGAAACGCCCAAGTCCGTTGCCCGTTGCACATCGGGAATGATGGCCACTTCTGGCTTCACCAGGCTGGCGCTGGAGGTGACTTCCACCAAACCGGACAGGCCGCGCATTTGTCGCTCCAAGTCAGCGGCGGTTTTGGTCAGCAGTTCCGGGTTTTCGCTCTTGAGCACAATCCGCAGATCTTTGCTGGTGCCCCCTCGGCTTTGCAAGCTTTGGAAGGTGACCCGGGCCCCGGCGATCGACTTGAACTGTTCCCGCATCTGTTGCTCAAACTGCCGCTGGGTAACGCTGCGTTGGTCTTCGGGTTTCAGGTTCACATACCCCGTGGCCAGGTTGTTTTGGCGAGCGGCAAACAACACCCGATCGACCGCTGGATTTGCCTTCAGCAGGCCGTAGGTACGGCTCATGACTTCCACGGTTTCTTCGAGGGGCGTGCCCGGTGGCAGTTCAATTTCCACGGTGCTGAGGCCCGTATCACCACTGCTAAACAGGCCTTTGGGAATGAAGGGCACTAACTGCAAACTGGCAATGAAAAAGGCGACCGCGATCATCAAGGTGGCGACCCGATGCCGCAGGGCCCAAACCAGCACCCGGCGATAGGGGCCCGGTTGGCTTTCGGTCGATTGCGCCTCTGCCACCAGTTCCAGATTGGCCTTGGGTTTCAGCAGGTAGGCGCTCATCATGGGGGTGACGGTGCAGGCAACGGTGGTGGAAAAGACCGTGGACACGGCCACCGTGACCCCAAAGGGCTGGAAAAATTGCCCCGGAATGCCGCCCATGAAGGCCACCGGCAAGAACACACCGATCAGGGTTCCGGCGGTGGCCAGCAGGGAAAAGCCCAATTCCGACGATGCATCCAAGGCCGCCTGTCGGGGCGATTTGCCCATGTTCAAGTGCCGATCGACATCCTCCACCACGCACACCGCGTCATCGATCAAGTTCCCGATCGCCAGGGCCAAGGCCAGCAGGGTCATGCTGTTGAGCGTGTAGCCCAGCATTTGCATCACCGCAAAGGTTGGGATGATCGACAACGGCAGGGCCGCCCCCGCAATCAGCGTGTAGCGAACATTGCGTAGAAAGATTCCCACCACGATCGTGGTGAGGATGCAGGAAGAAATTAGCTCCTCAACGGTCGATCGATAGGTCATCCGAATCGGATCCGCGTCGCTAAAAATCAAATCAAATTTGAGATTAGGCAAGCGCTTTTGCAGTTCCGCCACCGCTTTGGTGACGCTTTCTTCCACGGTCACCAGGGTGCTGCCGGTGCTGCGGAGCACGGAAAAGGCCACGGCCGGTTCCCCGTTCAAAAAGGCCGCTTCCTTGGGTTCCGTGAAACTGTCGCTGACACGGCCCAGGCTCGCGAGGGGAATCGTGCCGCCATTGGGCAGGGTAACTCGGTAGTTTTGCAGTTGGCTGAGGGTGCGGGCGCTGCCCAAGGTACGAATCGTTTGCTGGCTGCCGCCCACATCCACCTGGCCGCCGGGGAAGTTGGCATTGAGCGATCGCACCTGGTCATTCACCTGGGTGGCCGTAATCCCATAGGCCGACAGTCGCCCCGGATCCAAATCAATCCGAATTGCCCGACTCACGCCCCCTAATCGCTCCACCTGGGCCACACCGGACACGGACAGCAATTCCCGGGCAATGGTGCGATCGACCAAATCGCTCAATTCTTCAACGGATTTTCCCTCACCCGACAAGGCGTAGGTCATGATCGCCCCGCCGCTGAATTCCACCCGATCGACCAACGGCTCATCCAC
Source organism: Limnothrix redekei LRLZ20PSL1 (assembly GCF_043235035.1). Taxonomy (NCBI): domain Bacteria; kingdom Bacillati; phylum Cyanobacteriota; class Cyanophyceae; order Pseudanabaenales; family Pseudanabaenaceae; genus Limnothrix; species Limnothrix redekei. The sequence continues at coordinate 127,425 of NZ_JAZAQF010000012.1, forward strand.
CGAAGCGGGCAGGCTCGATCGAATCTGGGAGATGGCATTGCGCACATCATTGGTGGCCTGGTTGGCATCGGTTCCCAGCACAAAGTTGACCAGCGTGAACGATCGCCCATCGGTCACCGTGGAGATCATCTGGTCAATGTTGCCCAAGGCGGCGATCGCGTCCTCCACCTTTTTGGTCACCTCGGTTTCCAGCTCCACGGGCCCCGCGCCGGGTTGAATCACCGTGACGGATACCGCCGGTACATCGATATTTGGGCTTTGGTCGATGCCCAAATTCAAAAAGGAGGCAACCCCCAAGATGGCCGCCACCAAGCAGGCCAAAATCGTGGGGATCGGTTTCCGAATCGAACCAGCGGACAGGTTGAAGTTACTCATCGGTCAAAAATCCGTTCGTCCGAAGTGACGGCATTAGGCATCTGGAAATATCGATACAACGGGCATTTGATCGACAGGTACTTTGATCAATGGGCACTTTGGTCAACAGGTACTTGATCAACAGGTACTTGATCAACAGGCGTTTGAGCCATTAATCGGCGGGCATTAATCGGGGCATTTAATTGGGCATCACACGCACCCGATCGCCATCTTTCAGGTAGGGCCCACCCTTGACCACTACTCCTTGGCCCGCTTGCAAGCCGCTGCGCACTTCCACCCGCCCATCGGGGAGCACCTTGCCCACTTCAACGCGCTGGGCACTAACCGTGTTATCGGGGTTCAAGCGATAGGCGATCGCCGTGCCATCCGGCTGTGGCAACACCGCTTTGGCCGGAATTGCCAAGCCGCGACCCATAGAAACCCCCACGGCGGCCCGCAAAAACATCCCCGTGCGCAGTCCCGGCGAGGGTTGCAGTTCCACCTTGACCGTGGCCAGGCGGGATTGGGGGTCGATCGTGGGGTCAATTTCGCGCACCCGACCATTAATCACCTGCCGGGTGGCATCCACGATCGCCTGCACCGGTTGCCCCGGCTGAATACCCCGTAGTTGGGTTTCCGGAACTTTCAAATACAGTTCCAGCTTGCCCACCGCTGCAATTTGGAAGAGCGGCGTATTGGCCGTCACATTGCCCACGGTGGTTTCCCGCTTCACAATCACCCCCGGCGCGGGAGCCAACACTCGCGAATTTTTGAGCTGCTCCATGATTTGGCGCACCCGGCCACGCGCCTGCAAAAAGCGGGCTTCTGCTTGGGTAATGTCTTCTCGGCGGTTACCGGTGGCTAACTGGCGGTAACGCTGCTGGGTTTCCGCAAAGCGGGCTTGGGCCTGTTCAAGGGCCGCCTCGTCGCCCCGGGCCCGGGTAATCACTTCATCCAGGCGATCGCGCGAGATTGCCCCCTCATTGGCCAAGGACTGGTTGCGATCGACTCGCAACTTTGAAAGGGCCAGGTCAGCTCTGGCGCGATCGACCCCCGCCGCAGCCTGGCGGGCCGCCTCGCGGGCCTGGGCAATTTCCTCAGGCCGGAACCCACTGCGCAACTTTGCCAGGGCCGCTTCCTCTTCCAAGGCCTGGGCGCGGGCTTGACCCAACTGGGTGCGCAACAAGGAATCATCCACGATGGCCAGGGTTTGCCCCTGTTGCACCACTTGCCCCTCATCGGCCAAAATTTGCAGCACCTTTAGCCCAGTACCCGGCGGTTGCACGGGCACTAGCTCACGGGCCTCGATCGTGCCGCTGGCTTCGATCGTCCGGCTCACTTGGGCCGATTCCACGGTGGCAATGGTAACCGGCTGTTCGCTGCCGGTCGCGGTGGGCGCGGTGGCCGTCGCGGGTTGTTGGGCCACGGCGGGTTGTGCCTGGGGATTGCGGCCCCCCAGGGCAAAGCTCACCCCCAAACTGACCAACACCCCCACCCCCAAGCCCACCAACAACCCTCGGGGGCCGCTCAGCCAAGCAGTTCCCGGGAGCCACAGGTCATCTCCAGGGTCAAGGGCTTCGTCATCCAGATCAAGGATCTCGTCATCGATCGGGGTCGGTGGCATGGGTGCGGGTGAAGCGTCCGTTGTGGTGCGATCGGGCAAGTCGAGGGCCATGGTTTAACCCCAGGCGGGTGGCAAGTGAGAGGCAACTGGCGGTGATGGCGCTGGGCGGTCGGTCTGTTCGCCCAACGTCACAGGGTCAATTCCATCGGGTCAATTCCACAGGGTAAGGAATTCAGACCTGAATCGTGATCCCTGGAAGCTAAAGAAACATGAAATTTTTTTGCATCCTCTTTAAAGATTACCCCAACCATGCCCTGAGCTTGGGATCGATTGGCAGTTCCGATCGCCCCTCCATGCCCCCAATCGCTGCCAATCGACAGCCGGCGAGGACTGGGCATTAAAGTCCTTCCCGATCGCGCTGCGCCGATCACGCCATCAACCTCCTGCGGGCGCGATCGATAATGGAGCCTGCCCAATCCCACAGCAATCCAGCAATCAGGAGCCAGTTCATGGCGCAAAAACAGCGCAAGTCAGGGTGGATCAGGCAAGGGGGGTGGCGGGCTAGCCAATCTGACCTTTGGCAAAGGGGCAGGGCCGCCAGTCAGCGGCTGATTCAGTGGCAGCGCCTGTCACCGGAGCGATCGGCCCAGCTCAATCACATGCTCTGGGAAGATGCTCGAATCGATCGCCCTTACCTCACCCAGGTCCTCGCGGCCTGTCTCATTGCCTCTTTTGGACTGTTGGCCAACAGCGTTGCCGTCATCATTGGGGCCATGATCATCGCTCCCCTGATGTTGCCCATTCGGGCGATCGCCTGGAGCGTTGTGGCAGGCGATTGGTCTCTGTTTCGGCGGGGTGTTGGGTCGCTCAGTTGTGGCGTGTTGCCGGCGATCGGGCTGTCTGCCTTGGTTGGCTGGTTGGCAGGCATTCCCGCCTTTGGCAGTGAAGTGCTGGCCCGGGGAAATCCCAACCTGTTGGATTTAGGCGTGGCCCTAGTGGCCGGAGCGGTCAGCGCCTATGCCATGGTGCAGCCCAAGGTTTCGGGAACCGTAGCAGGAACCGCGATCGCCGTGGCCCTGATGCCGCCCGCCTGTACCGTTGGTCTCGCCGTTTCCCAGGGCTATGGTTTGTTGGCCCAAGGAGCCGCCCTGCTGCTGCTGACAAACCTCTGTGGCATTGCCTTGGCGGCGGCGCTGACCTTCTGGATTCTGGGGGAACTACCCTTGAAGACCGGTCGCCACGGCATGACCGCGATCGTCGGCATGACCCTACTATTGGCTGTGCCGTTGACCTACAGCTTTTCCGAACTGGTGCGCCAGGCCCGACTAGAAGCCAGCTTGCGCCAAGCCCTGCTCGATCGCACCCTGACTTTCCGGCGCGTGAAGCTCATTGACAGCAGCGTTAACTGGCTGGCCAACCCGCCAGAAGTTCGCCTCACCGTTCAATCGGCCGAGAGCATTTCGCCCTTTCAAGCCCAATTGCTTGAAGAATTTCTTGAAAAAGCCATGGGTCAACCGTTCCGACTCGTATTCCTGGTCAGTAAAGTTTCAGAAATTCACTCAGGCTTGCGCACCGAGCCGGAGCCACCCTCGCCAGTTCCCCAATAGTTTCAATCGATCAGCCGGGTTCATCAACAAGATTCATGAGCAGGATTCATCGGCAAGATTCAATTGTTAAAACAGTTGTGATCCGTTGTTCAAAGATCAGTTGTTAAGAGAAGTGGGTACTGCGGGCCACGGCGCGATCGCCCCTCTTAGGATATTGATCAAGACGCAAAGGGATTGAGACACAAAGTTGCGATTAGGTGTCAGTTTTTATGACTCTTGTGGCAGAACCATCCGATCGCGTTCGTACCCTGCTGTGGTTGCGAGGCCTGACCACCGTTGCTTGGGCCGATGGTCACCTTGATGATGAAGAACGGGAAATCATCACTTCCCTCACCCACGAAACCCTCGACCCCGAAGCCATCCTCGAACCCCTCACCCCCGAAGAGCTGGCCGCCGAACTCGGAGGCGACCCTCACCACGCAGACAACTTCCTGCGCACCGCCGTAATGGTGGCGATCGCTGACGGCATTTACTCCGACTCCGAAGATCAGCTCATTCGGCAGTTCAGCGCCGCCCTCGGCCGCAACATCCCCGCCTTCGAAGCCCTGCAACAAACCCTCAACTGCGCCGAGCCGATTCAGCCCCACCCCGACCCACACCGGGGCGACGTGCTCAACCCCGTGCGCCATTGGCTCGATGGTTTGGAAATTCACAATCCCAAAGTTGCGCACTTTCTCTGTAAAATGATCCCCGCCCAATGCCCCTTCGAGCGGGATGTGATCGTTTTTGGGCGCAAGCTGGCCCACATTCCCCCCATGTGCAAGCTCAACCCACTCTACGACCAGCTCATGGGGTTGCGATTCCGTGCTCTCTCCTACTTGGCAGACGACTGTGGTGAAGACATCACCCCCTACTGCTAGGTGGGTTTTGGGGGCGATCGGGGATCTCCGCCCAACCCAAAGCCACCTCTAGCGCGATCGCGAGCCTTCATCTCCCGGATCATCTGCGATCCCCGGCCAGGGTTGCTGGACTTCCCCAACACTGCTTTCCCGTCATTTCGCGCCACTATTTCATGCAATTTATTGATCATTCAGAAATCGTCGTCCAAGCTGGCAACGGGGGCGACGGCATCGTTGCCTTTCGTCGGGAAAAATATGTGCCCGCCGGGGGCCCCGCCGGCGGTAACGGGGGCCGGGGCGGCTCCGTCTACTTCGTCGCCACCGATCGCCTGCAAACCCTATTGGACTTTCGCTACAACGCCCGCTTCAAGGCCCAAGACGGAATGCGCGGCGGCCCCAACAATTGCACCGGCCGCAGCGGCGAAGATTTGGTGGTGGAAGTGCCCTGCGGAACAGCGGTTTATGATGCCAACACCCGGGTTTTGGTGGCCGATTTGGTGCAACCCGGCCAGCGGATTTGCATCGCCAAAGGGGGCAAGGGCGGCCTCGGGAATGCCCATTTTTTGAGCAACCGGAACCGCGCACCGGAACTGGCCCTGCCTGGGTTACCCGGCGAAGAATTTCGGCTGTATTTGGAACTAAAGCTGCTGGCGGAGGTGGGGATCGTGGGGCTGCCGAATGCGGGCAAGTCCACGATGATCTCCGCGCTCTCGGCGGCCAAGCCGAAAATTGCCGACTACCCCTTTACAACCCTCGTACCCAATTTGGGCGTGGTGCGCCGACCCACGGGCGATGGCACGGTATTTGCAGATATTCCCGGTTTGATTGAAGGGGCCCACGAGGGGTTGGGCCTAGGTCACGAGTTCCTGCGGCACATTGAGCGAACGCGGCTGCTGTTGCACTTGGTGGATGCGACAGGAGAAGACCCGATCGCGGCCTATCACACGATTCAAAACGAGCTACAGGCCTATGGACGCGGCCTGACCGATCGCCCGCAAATCCTAGCCATTAACAAGGTAGATGCGGTGGATCCCGATTGGGTAGATACCCTGATCGAAGAACTGCAACCCCACCATCCGGAACCGATCCTGAAGGTGTCCGCTGCCACCCGCCATAACTTGGATGGGCTATTGCAGCGGGTTTGGGATTGGCTGGATCAGTTGGGCCCCGTCGTTTTGGAGTTGCCTACCCTGCTCGATCGCCCCTTGCGCGGTGATGGGATTGAATTTGGTGATGATGAAGACTGGGAAGACGACGAAGACTGGGAAGACGACGAAGACGGCCCCGAAGTCATTTGGGTTGGCCATTAAGCACAGAAGAGCGAGACCAGCTCATTTGCCAGTCTCGCTCCTGATTTGTTGGAAAGATTCTTGATAGTGCCTGTGAGGTGACGATCTCCGGTAACTGGTCGCTTACGCCGCAAGACTTTCACCGGCTCATCATTACTGAATTACGGCACTACCAGGCGGGGCTTGTACCCGTTTTTCGGGTCACTCCATCTAAGACCTAGAACAGGCCCAAGGTCAGGGACTTGTCGATCGGCATGATTGCGCCAATACCCAACCAGATGGCAAAGGCAGTTCCAAACAGGAACGAAGCCATGGCCAACGGACGACGGAAGGGGTTTTGGAACTTGTTCACGCTCTCAATGAACGGAACCAGCATCAGACCCAGGGGAATAGCACCCATGCAGGCGATTCCCAGCAGCTTGTTCGGCAGAATTCGCAGGATTTGGAACACCGGGTACAGGTACCACTCCGGCAGAATTTCCAGCGGCGTGGCGAACGGATCCGCCGGTTCACCCACGATCGCCGGATCCAGCACAGCCAGACCCACCGTCAGGGCGAAGGTTCCCAGGATCACTACCGGGAACACATAGAGCAAATCGTTCGGCCAAGCGGGTTCACCGTAGTAGTTGTGACCCATGCCCTTGGCCAGCTTCAGACGCAAGTTCGGATCGCTCAGATCCGGCTTTTTGAGGATGGACATCGCTAAACGCTTCTCCGTGAAGGGAATTTAAAACGGCAGGTGGGACAAGGGTGGAGCCGGTTGCTCCCTGTGTTCTTTACTCCGATCCTGAACGATCCTTAAGACCAATCCTAAAAAAGCTCCCGAGGGAGTTCAAGACGGCGACACACAATTCAACAACCGGTCATGAGCACCAAGTCAGCCACACCCGGTAGCGCATCTTTAGAGGGGGCCCGAGATCCCTTGCTTGCGGATCATCAGGAAGTGCATCAGCATGAACACGGCGATCATCCAGGGCAGGACGAAGGTGTGCAGGCTGTAGTAGCGAGTGAGGGTGCCTTGGCCAACGCTTTCGCCACCGCGCAGCAGTTCAACAATGGTCGAACCGACGACCGGGATCGCCTCAGGCACGCCGGACACGATCTTCACAGCCCAGTAGCCCACTTGGTCCCAGGGCAGCGAGTAGCCGGTCACACCGAAGGAAACGGTCAACACGGCCAACACCACACCCGTTACCCAGGTCAGTTCGCGGGGCTTTTTGAAACCACCAGTCAGGTACACACGGAAGACGTGCAGGATCATCATCAGCACCATCATGCTGGCAGACCAGCGGTGGATGGAGCGGATCAGCCAGCCAAAGCTCACGTCGGTCATGATGTATTGAACCGACGAGAATGCTTCTGCCACGGTGGGCTTGTAGTAGAAGGTCATGGCGAAGCCGGTGGCAAACTGGATCAGGAAACAGACCAGCGTGACACCGCCCAGGCAGTAGAAGATGTTGACGTGGGGCGGAACGTACTTGTCCGTCACGTCGTCGGCGAGTGCTTGGATTTCCAAACGCTCGTCGAACCATTCGTACAGTTTCGACATAGCTGCGGAGTCCCTTGCTGGAAACGGATGAGGCTGAAACTTAAAAATGCATGGCGCTTTTTAAAAAATTTAACACACTGGAAATCCTCCCAACCTGATGCGGAGACTCGATCAGTGGTGCGATCGGGCGGAGGAGGGGATCTGCTTTGCCTTCAGGGGTGCCCGGCCATGGCGCTGACCAATCCTGGGGCCCGCTGAGCCATTCTCAGGAAGGGGAGGGCAAAGGGGGCGATCGAGCCGGGCCGGGTTGTCACTCGACCTCGCAAGTTAAACAATTTTGGGTAGGGTTTGAGGAAGCCCCTTTCAGCAGTTAGGATCGGTTTCATGCTTAAGAATCTGATTCAAAAACCATTTAGGGTTGGACTCCTCCTAGGGTTGTGGGTGCTGCTGCTGTGGCTGGGTGGGCCCACCGATCGCGCTTGGGCTATGACCCAGGAGCAAAAGCTGCTGAGTGAAGCATGGCGAATTGTTAACCGCGCTTATATAGACGACACGTTTAATCATCAAAACTGGTGGTGGATTCGTGAAAAGGCGCTGAAGAAGCCCTTGCGCGATCGAACGGAAACCTATGGGGCGATTCAAGAAATGTTGGCCGTGTTGGGGGATCCCTTCACCCGATTCCTATCGCCGGAGCAATATCGCAGTTTGCAAACCAACACCTCCGGGGAACTGACCGGGGTGGGATTACAAATTGCGCTCGATGCAGACACGGGCGCTTTGACGGTGGTGGCTCCTTTGGCGGGTTCACCGGCCGATCGAGCGGGAATTTTGCCCCAGGATCAAATTCTGAGCATTAACGGAGTCCCTACCAAGGCCATGAGCTTGGATGAGGCGGCGGAGCGGATGCGCGGCCCCTCGGGCAGTCAGGTGCGGTTGCAAGTTCAGCGATCGGGGGAACCGGAACCTAAGGATTACGACTTGGTGCGCGATCGCATTGCGATTAATCCAGTGGTGGCAGAGTTGCGGCGCGATCAAGGGCGCAATATTGGCTACCTGCGCCTCAGCCAGTTCAATGGCAACGCAGCGGCGGAAATGGCCACCGCCATCAAGCAACTGTCGCGACAAGGGGCTGAGGGGTTTGTGCTCGATCTGCGCAATAATCCCGGCGGGCTGCTGCAGGCGGGCATTGCGATCGCCCGACAATGGATTGATAGCGGGCCGATCGTTTATACGGTGAATCGCCAAGGGGTGTTCGACTCTTTCGAAGCCAGCGGCAATGCCCTCACCGATGCGCCGTTGGTGGTACTGGTGAATCGGGGAACCGCCAGCGCCAGCGAAATTTTGGCCGGTGCGCTGCAAGATAGCGGTCGGGCCCAATTGGTGGGCGAACGCACCTTTGGCAAGGGGTTAATTCAATCCCTGTTTGATTTGGCCGACGGCTCCGGATTAGCGGTGACCATCGCTAAATATGAAACCCCATCCCACCGGGATATCAACCAAGCCGGCATTGAGCCGAATCGTCCCATTGATGGCCCGCCCCCGCTACCGATTGGGGATCGATCTGCTCCCGATCGGGTCGATCCCCAATACGATGCGGCGGTGGAGACCCTAATGGCCAGTTTGACGGGCACGGTAACGGCCCGTCGATAACATCAACCCCTGGTGCAATCATCGTGCTCAGGGGTTATTGACTGCCTATTCAGTTTGCACGTTTTCAATTTGCACGTTTTGGCTGGATGCAGATTGACTGGCTTCAGGCGACCGTCACTCAAACCAAGCGCATCCTAAAGGCGCTCCTCAAATCGTTCCAACTGCTGAGGTTCGCGCATCGGTAGCTCCACCGGCTCTAAACGTTGCAGCTCCGGCAGCGCCACCGGTTGCATCACCCGCCGCTCCACTTGATGCAGCTCGATCGGGATCGCCCGGCGAGTTTCCACTGTCGCTTGCCAATGTTCCGCCAGGGGCAAGGCCCGTTCCAAGTCTTCCAAGGCTCGGGGAATCACCATCACCGCATGGAGTTGACCAATCCGTTCTGCTTCAGCCATGCCAATTTGAATTGCCATGCCCACATCAGCCACGGAGCCGCGAATGATGGCGGTGCAAAGGCCATCCCCGATCGTTTCATAGGCAGCCAACCGCACATCGGCTCCCTTGAGCATGGCATCGGCGGCTCCCACCATGGCCGGAAATCCGACGGTTTCTAATAAGCCCACCGCTTGATTGGCAAACGGACTGCGGGGCATTTCCGCCAAAGCTTCCCAACTGGGTGGCCGAATCGGCAACACCGCATCCAAGTTGGGCAGTGGTCTTGGAATCACGGTTTTGCCCACCAGTTGCCCAAATTGTCCGGCAGTTTCTGCGCCAGCTTCCACGGCAATTCGCACATCGGCAATGTTGCCCCGCACGATCGCGGTGCAATGGCCACTACCGGTTTTCTCGAAACCCACCAGGGTCACCCCCGAAGATTTCAGCATCATGTCCGCAGTGCCGACAATTGCCGGAAAACTGCGGGTTGAGACCATGCCGAGGGCAGATTGATTTGCGGGAGTGGCAGCGGTCATCGGGGAGAAGGTAGGGACGCAAGGGGAACGATCGGGGCAATTCAGAACATTGCTGCCTCTATCTTAGGCCTGCCACAGCTTCGGCCCGCCACAGAGATTGGCGCGATCGGGTGAACAAAGACTCAGGGTTCATCCCGATCATCCGTGCCTGGCGAGTTGGCGGAGGGCAGTTGACCGGCTCCATGGGTTCCGTTCAAGGATTGCTGATAGGGAAACATCATGGACAGCAACCGATTCACGTGGCTGCGTCCATAGACTTCCACCTTTTGCTCCACAATTTGATGCTCAGTGGTTTGAGTAACGATCGCGCTCGGGGTGGGCGGCGACTCGGCCACGGTTGGTGTCGAGGTCAGCGGCTCTGAAGTGGTTGAGGTTGCTGGAGTGCCGGGAAGAATGGCTGGCGTGGCGATCGGGCGCGGCTGGATGGGGCTGACACCGGGAGCCAAGCCCGGCGGTGCTTGGTAGGGCACGGGTTCCGGCAAGGGCGGCGCGGCGGGCGGTGCAGGTGGAAAAGGACTCCCGGAAAATCCCGGACGATAGAAGCGGCCACTCCGATCCTGGCGTTCTTCGTCATCCTCATCCCAAGGAGAGGGCAACGGATCGGGCGGGTCGTCAGTCACCGGGGCGGTTGGTTGCGGGCTGGGGGCGATCGGGGTTTTGTTGAACTGAGCGGCGGCCGGTAAATCTTCAGCCCCCAAATCTCCCGTGCTTAAATTTTTAGCCCTTGGATTTTCAGCCCCTGAATTTCCTGTATTTGAATTTTGAGTTCCTGAATCTCCTAGGTCTGAATCTCCTAGGTATTGACCCGGCGCAATTCGCTGGCCAGGGGCGATCGACTGGTTCAAAACAGTTGTGCTGGGGCCAACGCAGGCCGATCGTCCCACCCGCACCGCACCAACCAGCAGCACAGCAGCCCCCAGATGGGCCGAGGCTTCCAGGACAATTTGCCCCCCTTGACAGGCGTGAACCACTGCGCCCATCCCGATCGTTACGTGGGGGCCAATCGTAATTCGGCTGCCCGGATCCGCCTGTAACAGCACCCCGGGGGCGATCGTCGCCGTTGGATCAAGCGTCACTTCGCCGGAAATCCAGGACTGGCGATCGTCCACCGGATGTAGCGGTTGCAGGGTCATCATGCGGCAGCCGAATAGGGGGATGGGGGCCTCCGGGTCTTAGCGACCGGGACGCTGAACCACTTCTTCGTAAACGCGCTTCTTGGCCGTCGGGTCGATGCCAATCACACGCACGTAGCTCGTGGGGTTATTTGCCAAGCAAGCCGTCAGGGCTGCCAGCACTTGGTTAGCCGAGGAACCTTCCAGGCCGCCACAGCTCGTCCAAGCATTGGCCCGGAACCGACGCGCATCGGCATATTCAGCGCCAATTCGGTAGCCTTGGCTCAGGAGCTTTTGGATTTGCTGGGCAACGGCAGCAGGCACGTTTCCGGCACTCACCGGGGCAGAACCATTGGTGCTGGCCGCCGCAGGAGCGCTGAAGCTCACTGCATTATTGGCCGTTTGTACGCCAGGACGCTGAACGATGATTTCAGCGGCGCGGCGCTTGCTACTGGGTTCCACAGCCACCAAACGCACATAGGCGGCGGCATGATCGGCCATGCAGGCGCTCAAGGATGCAATCGCCTCCCGTTCCGAAGTGGCTTGCACCGAACCGCAAGTCGTCCAAGCATTGGCTCGGAAGCGACGCACATCGGCAAATTCCGCCGTGATTTTGCAACCCCGGGCCACCAGTTGCCGAATTTGAGCTGCCACTTCCGCCGAAATACCACCCGGAGCCACCGCTGCACCGTTGCTGGCAGCGGCCGCCGAAGCACCGGTCACCGCCTTGGCTCCGGAACCGTCGGGCCGTTGAATCACCGATTCAAAAACGCGCTTCTTAGCCCGTTTATCAATCCCAATCAGGCGCACATATTCACCCGCATGGTCGGTCAAGCAGCCTTGGAGCAGGCTCAATACCTGGGACTCGCTGGTGGAGTCGATCGGCTTGCAGCTCGTCCAAGCATTCGCCCGGAAGCGGCGCGGATCCGCATGTTCTGTACCGATTTGGTAGCCCTGGGCTAGCAGTTGGCGCACTTGGGTTGCCAAATCGCCACCAACCGCACCATTGCTGGTCGGAGCTTTGAAACCGTTGCCGTTGCTGCTAGGTTGGCTGGCTTTGGCACTGGTGACCGTACCTTGACCCGCTTTGTCGCCCGGGCGGTGAACGACCGATTCATAAACCCGCTTCTTAACCGCAGGGTCAACCCCAATCACCCGCACATATTCACCCGCGTGATCACGCAGGCAGCCTTCTAGGGCCGTCAGCACGTCGCTTTCATAGGCCGATCGCGGCAGGGCGCAGCTTGTCCAGGCATTGGCCCGGAAACGGCGTGCGTCGGCATATTCAGCGCTGACTTGGTATCCCTGAGCCAGCAATTGGCGAACCTGTTGCACCAACTCGGCGCTCAACGTCGTCGTAACCACGGAACCCCCAGAACCTTCAGAACGATAATCTTGAACAGCAGAACCGTTGGCGGGCCAATTGCCCGTCGGGTTGGCGATCGCCCCCTCAGGCCAATGATCCAACCCGGCCAACTGGCGCACAAACTCCCGATCGCGCTCCCGAGCCACCGGCAACGCATCGGCCTGTTCCTGCGTCAGAATCGTCGAACCCGACGGCACATAACGCCCCGACGGAATTTCCACGTCTTGAATCAGCACATGCATCATCACAATACAGCCATCGCCGACCCGCGCATTAAACACGGTCGATCGAAAGCCAATGAAGCAATCACTGCCGATGTAGGCGGGGCCATGAATCAGCGCCAGGTGTGATACTGTCGCCGATTCACCAATCCAAACCGCATAATCTTGACCGTCATCCCCCAACACACAGCCGTCGGCCAACCCATGGATCAGCGCTCCGTCTTCCACCGATGCCCCCGCACCGATGTGGAACGCTGCGCCCCGATCGGCTCGCACCGATGTGCCTGGCCCCACCCTTGCCCCAGCGGCGATCGTTACTTGACCAACCACATTGGCGAACGGATGAACTTGAGCCGTGGGATGGATGGCGGGCCGCACGGATTGGTCGGAAGCCACAGACTTCCGATCAATAACCGTTCCATTTGCCCCTCGCGATCCCATGCTTAAAACCTCCGTCACGACTTCACTAACAATTGCCGCGATTCGCTAGCGAATGCTGCAACCAGGAAGCTTTCTACTCAATCGCGGTGCAGGTGGCTGCGTTTGCAACCCAGGCTGGCAGGGCCGAACTGGCTGCCTTCCGTATCGTTGATTTAGATGATCAAGTGACTCCATTGAGTTGACCTGATCGCTAGATCGCCGCACTCAAGTTGCAATTCACCCAAATCGTCGTTAGTCGCCATTGCCATTAGTCACCCTTGGTTGAAGCTGCCTGGAACAAACCCGGAAGATCCCTAGACTATTCCTGACAACCTCGCGCTGGTGACCCTAATTCGGCAACCGGGCATTATTGGGCAACAACAGCCGGTCTTCATCACTCTTGCTGTACAAGCGCATATTTTCAGCGCTCACGGTGTCGATGATCGCAATGGCCGCCGCGTCAATTGGACGACCTTCGCCCCCATCCACTTGACGAGCAGCGCTGCCTCGGGCCACCAGCACCCATTCATCCATGCCAGCCCCCACCCCGTCAGCCACCACCTCATATTTCGGCGTGAGCTGACCGGCCGCATCGACCAACTGCACCAACAGAAACTTCACACCCCGTAGGCTGGGTTCCTTTTGGGTGCTAACCACCGTGCCGCAGACCCGTGCAATTTGCATAGCAACTGACTCAAATCAGCACTGTGAACGATCGCGAAAACAACAGGCACTTTGAAGCTTTTTTACGAGGACTCACCCTCAACACTCCTATCCGTTTTAGCCACTGACCTGAGCGAAGCGATCGCCTCGATCAGAAAGTTCTAAAAACGCTTTGCAATTCAATAAATTGCATTGTTTCGGAATATCGGGACAAGCACTGACTAACCGACAGTGCGATCGAGTCGTTATCAGACCTAAACAAAAAATTTTAGCCTGTTGGATGAAGTTAGGTCTTAACCAATTTCGATAGGGCGATCGCGTTATGCCAGCGCACTCGGAATCCTGATCTCAACATCAATAGCGCAAAGGCTAGGGGTCAATTTCCAATTCGCAACGCCCAAGAGACCGCGTGATCGGGCTTGAACCAACTGGCTTTGAACTGTGATGGAGACGACCGATTCTCATGCTCGATCGCTTAAAAACTGCTGCCCGCTGAAATTACGTCAAAGCCTAACGCAGCCAACTTCGCGCTTGGATGACTATTCCGAGAACTGTTGCACTGCCTCGGTGTAGCGGATCGGCAGCACATACTCCAGGTTTTCGTGGGGGCGGGCAATGATGTGGGTCGAAACCACTTCACCACCGTTCACGCGGCGCACAGATTCCACGCCAGCGGCTACGGAAGCTTGCACTTCCGACACGTCGCCACGGACGATCACGGTCACGCGGGCGCTACCAATTTTCTCGTAGCCCACCAAGGTCACCCGAGCGGCCTTCACCATCGCATCAGCGGCTTCCACAACGGCGGGAAAACCACGGGTTTCAATCATTCCGACTGCAATAGGCATTGCCGAACTCCTTATGTTGTGTCGTAAACGCGAATGTTGTAGAACGCCTTGGTTGTTTCCAAGGACGATCGTCCCTGCGCTAGTGCGATCGCGGCATTTATCGTACCCCCCTTGGGGATCTGGCGCTAGCCATTATTTCTCAAGTATTGGAAATAATACGCACGATAGAATGCGGGTTTTCATAAAAAAACCCACTTAATCCGCGATTCCCCCGCAGAATAGCGTTGACGAACTTCCCAAGCCTAGCTACGGCTCCCTACGCATTAGGCTACAGGGAGAAGCATCTATGGCAATTCGCCCCGCAACGATTCGTTACGGATTGCTACCTGGGCAGGAATGAACGCTTTACTAACTAGTTTGCCTATTCCCTAGTGTAGTGAAAAGCGTCCCCAATCAGCTTTTTTAATCTCAATCGTTTTGATAACTTGCGGTTAAGCCCCCGTTCGCTTATCAGAAAATCAGAAAAGTTAATCCCCCCGCAAAGGAATTGCAAAGTTGATCTCGATTGCCCAAGGCATCCCATCAACGCCTTTGCATGACCTTTGCATGAAATGATCAAAAACATTGGATCATCGTCATTTAACGGTCAAAATACCCGATCGCCCCGGGCGCAATTCCCTTGGCAGCGGCACGAACCCAGCTACAGGGGATGCCAAACTGAGGATCACAGAGGATCAAAACCGATCCAATCACTTGCTAGGCTTAACGATGGCCGGCCAACTCGCCGTCTGTTTCGCGTCTGATTGTTTTTAGCTCTATTTCTGGCTATTGCTGGCTATTTCGCCTAATTGCGCCTTTTTGCGCCCTTTTAAATTTTCCTGTTCACCCTTACCTTGAGCGCGATCGCCCATGACCGCCTTACCCCCTCTGACTCAATGGCTGGTGCAAACCGTCTGGCTTGTGCCGGCCTATGGCTTGATTGGGGCGTTGATGACCCTGCCTTGGGCCACGGGAACCATCCGACGCACGGGGCCCCGGCCCGCCGCCTACATCAACCTATTGATGACAATTTTGGCCGCCATCCATGGCGGTTGGCTGTTTCGGGAATTTTGGGGTCAGGAGGCGCAATACCTCAGTTTCAATTGGCTGGAGGTGGCGGATTTCAAGCTCTCCTTTGTCTTGGAGGTTTCTCCGGTCAGTTTGGGGGCCATGGAACTGGTCACGGGGCTGAGTTTGGTGGCGCAGGTCTACTCTCTGGGTTACCTGGAAAAGGACTGGGGCTTAGCGCGATTCTTCGCCATGATGGGCTTTTTTGAAGGGGCCATGAGCGGCTTAGCGATCAGCGATTCTTTGCTGTTGAGCTATTGCCTACTGGAGATGCTGACCCTTTCCACCTATCTGATCGTGGGCTATTGGTACGCACAGCCTTTGGCCGTTACGGGGGCCCGCGATGCTTTTCTGACCAAGCGGGTGGGGGATATTTTGCTGCTGATGGGGACATTGGCCCTTTCGACCCTCAGCGGCAGTTTGAATTTTTCGGATTTGGCGGATTGGGCCCAAACGGCCCAGTTAACGGACTGGCAAGCGGGTTTGCTGGCGATCGCCCTCATTGCGGGGCCCACGGGCAAATGCGCCCAATTTCCGCTGCACCTGTGGCTGGACGAAGCCATGGAAGGGCCCAATCCAGCTTCCCTGATGCGGAATTCGATCGTGGTGGCCTGTGGGGCCTATGTGCTGATTAAGCTGGCTCCGGTGTTGGCCCTGTCGCCCTTGGGGTCGGCGATTCCCATTGCCTTGGGAACCATGACGGCGATCGGGGCTTCGCTGGTGGGAATTGCCCAAATTGACCTGAAGCGGGCCCTGTCCCACACCACCAGCGCCTATCTGGGGTTGGTATTCATTGCGGTGGGGTTGCAACAAACGGATGTGGCGTTGCTGTTGCTGCTGACCCATGCGATCGCGAAGGCAGCCCTGTTCACCAGCATTGGCGGTGTCATTCTGAACACCAGCACCCAAGATATGACCCAAATGGGCGGTTTGTGGTCAAAAATGCCTGTTTCTACTATGGCTTTTGTGGCTGGCTCCATGGGGATGGTGGCCCTGTTGCCCTTGGGATCCTTTTGGGCCATGGAGCGGTGGCTCAGTGAGCCGGCCATGCCCAGTTGGTCGATCGCGGTGGTCTTGCTGGTGAATGGCTTGACAGCACTGAATTTGGCCCGGGTGTTTGGGCTGGTATTTGGTGGCTCCACACAACCCAAAACCCGCCGGGCCCCGGAGGTGGGTTGGACTATGGCCGTACCGATCGTGTCCTCGATCGTCCTGACCCTGTTGGTTCCCTTGATGTTGGAGCGGTGGCAACTGCTGTTAACCCGGGTGGGCATGCTGCAATTTCCGATCACAGAAACGATCGCCCTGGTGGCTTCGGCGGCCCTGGGCGCGGCGATCGGGATTGCCATCTATAGCTTTGGGGCCGTGGCGCGGCCGGTGAAGTTGCCGATTCCGGCCTTGCAAGACCTATTGGCCTATGACTTTTATATCGATCGAATCTATCGGGTCACCATTGCTCTCGTGGTGGGGGCGGCGGCCCGGTTCACGGCCTGGATCGATCGCTACGTCATTGACGGCCTGGTGAATTTGGTCGGGGTAGCAGCCCTATTTGGTGGCGAGGGCTTGAAATACAGCACCTCTGGCCAATCCCAAGGCTACGTTTTGGTGGTGCTGATTAGCGTCAGCATGATGGTGGTCTTGGCTGGGTGGTCTTTGGCGCAACTGTGGTTCTAGGAACCCAATGCGCAAGAAACGGGAGATCAGGAGCGAATAGCAGACGAGTAACGGGCGAGCCACGGGCAAATAAACGGCTGATTGATGGCTGAAACAGATGATTGGTTGCTGATGATTGATTGCTGAGACAGAGAGGCAAAAACTGTGTTGCTGAGTTTGTTGGTTTGGATTCCCATTGTCGGGGCGATCGCGATCGCCCTTTGGCCCGGCAAAGTCAACGCCACCCAGGCCCGCCAGGCGGCCATCTTGAACTGGATTGGCCTCACGATCATTACCGGGGTGATCGTGACCCAGTTTGACCCCAGCACCGATCGCCTGTCCCTGGTTGAGTCCTTCCCCTGGATCGATCGACTCGGCCTCAGCTACAGCCTCGCCATTGATGGCCTGTCCTTCCCGCTGGTGGTGCTCAACACCATGCTGGTCGGCATCGCCATCTTCAGCACCAACGAAGCCATCAACCGCCCCCGGTTTTACTACAGCCTACTGTTGTTGCTCACCAGCGGTGTCTATGGAGCCTTCCTAGCCCAAGACCTGCTGCTGTTCTTCCTGTTCTATGAACTAGAACTCATCCCGCTCTATTTCCTAATTGCCATTTGGGGCGGGGCCCGGCGCGGCTATGCAGCCACCAAATTTTTGATCTACACGGCCGTTTCTGGAATTTTGATCTTGGCCGCCTTCCTAGGATTAGCCAGCGCCGCCGGTTTCAGCACCTTTGGCTATGAACCCCTGCGAGAATTTGCGATCGCCCAAGCCACCGCCCCCGACTCCCTCTTACCGGCCGCGTCCCAACTCTTGCTGTTGGCGATGCTCGTGGTGGGCTTTGGCATCAAAATTCCCCTGGTTCCTCTGCACACCTGGTTGCCCGATGCCCACGTGGAAGCCTCCACGCCCATCTCCGTCCTGCTAGCCGGTGTGCTGCTGAAGTTGGGAACCTATGGCTTAATCCGGTTTGGGTTGGGCATGTTCCCCGAAGCCTGGACCCAAATTGCACCTTGGATGGCCGCCTGGGCCGTGGTGAGCGTGCTCTATGGTTCCTTTGCCGCCATTTCCGAAGGCATCGCCAATGGGGATATGAAACGCCTGGTCGCCTACAGTTCCGTGGGGCACATGGGCTTTATTTTGCTGGCGACGGCAGCGGCCACCCCCGTCAGCCTCATGGGTGCGGAATTTCAGATGGTGGCCCATGGCTTGATTTCTGGCCTGTTGTTTCTGCTGGTGGGGATTGTTTACAAAAAGGTGGGCACTCGCCAACTGAGCGCTCTCAGCGGGCTGTTTAATCCCCAACGGGGGTTGCCGGTGGTGGGGTCGCTGATGGTGTTGGGGGTGATGGCCAGTAGTGGCATTCCCGGAATGGCGGGCTTCATTGCGGAGTTTTTGATCTTCCGAGGTAGCTTCCCCACCTATCCGATCTATACCTTGCTCTGCATGGTTGGCACGGGGCTAACGGCGGTCTATTTCCTGATTTTGCTGAATCAGTCATTTTTTGGGCGGCTGACGGAGCGGGTGGCCAATTTGCCCTCGGTGAGTTGGCTCGATCGGGCCCCGGCCATTGCCTTGGCTGTCCCGATCGCCCTGTTTGGTCTGCAACCCAGTTGGCTGGCCTACTGGAGCGAGCCGGTCACCACCGCGATCGCCCTAGCGGCCCATCACAGCCCCTAAATAATCACCGCTTCAGGCCCCGCTTCAGGGCTTGGCACTGCCCGATCGCCCCATCATCACCCCGCGATCGGGCATCAACCTCACCAGCAGCAAAAGACCCATCACAACATCAGGCCGGTTCTGATTACTCCTTTGGCATCCCCATATAATCAGATCATCAGAATTGCCAGCTCCCAAACCACAGATTCAAATTACGGATTCAAATTACGAATTCAAGCCGCAAATTCAAGCTGTGAATTCAAACCACAAGTTCAAACTGTGAATTCAAGCTGCGAACGTCAACACCATTGTCCCAGCTTAAGGTTTTCAACCCATGCTCTCTATGACTGCCATCCATCCCCTAAACAGCACGATCGAGCGGCTCTTGCAAGGGGAAGCACTGCTGAAAGATAGCCCCAGCAACGTGCTGGAAGTGGTGGGCATTTTGCATAGCTATGGCATTGTTTTAGATGCCTATTCTAATAACCTAAACTATATTGCCCTGCATCAGTTTCTGCGATTTTTCCCATTTTTTAAATACTTTAATGGTGAAACTTCGCTACCAAAGTTACTGAAACATTGGCAGCACGATCGAATCAATTTTGAATATGCCGAATATTGCATGAAAGCCATGTTCTGGCATGGGGGTGGCCGATACGATAACTATCTAGATTCACCAGAATTTATTGCCCTTGCCCAAAAAGCGATTCGGGCCCGTTTTGCCAAAAACCCGATCGTCCTGGGAATGGATCAGCTATTTCCTGAGTTTTTGCTAGAGCAAGTGCGGCAATTAGCCTATTACCGAGCTTTGGGGCAATTCTGGCGAATCATGAGCGACATGTTCATGAGCCTTTCAGATCAGTACGATCGCCGCAAAATCACCACCATTCCCCAAGTGGTTCAACATATCCAAGATGGTCTGGTGGCGGGGGCCAATTTCCCCATTGAATATGCTGTGGAATTGGGTGGGGTGACCTATGACATTGTGCCCCGATCGGCCAAGATGACCTTCCTGATGGATGCGGCTGTGCCCTACGTGGAGGCGGTCTTTTTCCGAGGAACCCCCTTCAGCGGCACGATTTCCTACAATGCCCAAGCGGCCCGCATTCCCACCGAACAGGGAGATTTTGCCTATGGTGCGCTCTATGCCGACCCGTTGCCCGTGGGCGGTGCAGGCATTCCGCCGACTCTCCTGATGCAAGACATGCGGCATTTTGTGCCCGATTATTTGCATCAATTCTATGAAAATAGCCTGCGCCATGAAGACGATTTATTGGTGAAAATTTGCCAATCATTTCAAAAGTCCATGTATTGTGTCACCACGGCGGCTCTGCGGGGCTTGGCTCCCCATCCCCTGGAGTCGGCTGACCCGGCCCATCAAGCGGCTAATAGTTCCTACTTGAATGGTTGGATGGATCGGTTTATTTCGTCGCAGCTTGGCAATGTGAATCGTGATTAGGCATCAAATTCATCTGATAATTGATCCATTCATCTACCCGTCAATATGTCAGTTGATATGACCCTCAATTCTGTGGAAACACGCCAGGCGATCGACGATGAATTATCCAAACGGTCTTTAGACCTTGACCCGGCTGGCTATTTCGTGATCTACCTCGATCGGGAGCGGGCCTTAATTTGCGCCAAACACTACAGCACCGTGATTAACGATCAGGGCCTAGCCACGGATCCGGTCACCGGCAAGGTGATTCCGGCGAAGGGTTCTGTTCCGCGCACGGCCGAGGCCCTCTATACCGGACGCACCGCCAAGGAACTCTGTGTGAAATTGCTCGAACAAACCCAGCCGATACCGGTTTCGATGCTGGATCATGCGGCTTATTTAGGCCGAGAGTTCATGCGTGCAGAACAGGCTTTGGCCACCGGTGCGGAATACATTCAAGACTAAGACCAAGGCCCTGGAAGCGGCCTGGCGCAGCGCCCGAACACGACACTCTCAGGAGTGGTGGTTGGCGGCGCTGTTGTATGGTCTGCTGGGGGTTTTGATTTTGGGGCCCCAGCCCTGGCTCCCGGTGGTGGGAGCGGGGGACACGGATCTCTGGGAAGCGATGGGATTTTATGTGCGGGAGCATTGGCACTGGTGGCCCCTGCCGCATATCGATTTAGTCAGCGATCAGGCGTTTTATCCCTACGGGGGTCAAGTGGCTCTCCAGGCCTGGGGTCTGGAGCGGGATTTGTTCTATGCATTGCTCTTCAGCCTGGGCGGGGCGGGCCCTTGGCTCAAGCTATATTTTCTGATGTCGGTGGCGATCGCCCTCTTTGGCATCGCGCGGATTTTGCAGCCGGACTTTGGGGAACGGCGGGCAATTTTAACGGCGATCGGGGCGGTGTTTTTGAACATCTACGCCCTGATTTGTAAGTTTCCGTTCCACAGCAACATGGCGATCGTCCATTGGCTGGGTCTGAGCCTGGCCACGGATTTTGTGTTGGTGTGGCGATTTGTGCGGGGCCGGGCGATCGGGCGGGCTTGGTGGCTGGGGCGCGGGGCGTTGGTGCTCCTTAGCTTGGGCCAGGACTTGGGCTATGTGGCGGGGTTTGGGCTGCTGTCGCTGGTGCTGTCTGGGGGATGGATGTTGGCGGTGAGGTGGTGGCGGTGGCGAACCCAAGCGATTGAGCTAGTCGCGGCTGATGCCCACCAGGACGAAAAGAACCCAGATTGGCAACTCCGGCTTGGCTATTGGATTTATGGCTGGCCGCCCTTCCGCCCGATCGAGTGGGGATTGATCGCCCTCATTGTTTGGGCCGCTTGGTTATATCTGCTGCCGGTGATTCCCATTGTGCAGTTAGCCAAGGAGTTGGACTGGAGCAACACTTTTGATCGGGCTTGGTTTGCCCATCCCCTGCGCCTTTTAGCCCCCTATTGGCCCCAAATCAACCCGATCGCGGCGGCCGGCTGGTGGCGAGCCGTGCTGCCCAGTCCCCTAGAAACAGATTTTGATGGGGTGGTTGGCTGGGGGTTGTTGCTAGCGGGGGCGATCGGCTGCTGGCAACGGCGGCGCTGGTGGGCGGCTTTCGTGCCCCTGGGCTTGCTGATGGGCTGTTTAATCGCCTATCGCCCCTGGGATTTACCGATTTTGCAGTGGTTTCCCTGGTTTTCGTTTAATCGCGTGGCCGGACGGGGTACGGTGGTCTTCCCGATCGCCCTGGCCCTATGCAGCCTGGGTTGGCAGCCGGATGCGGGGCGATCGGCCCGAACGCGGCAATGGAACCGCTGGGCCGCCCTGGCCGTGGCGGGCATCTGTTTGCTGGATTTGATCGGCGGTTATGGCCTCAAACCTCGCGAACAACCCCTAGCCCCCAGCTTTCAGCCCTACATGACCCTGGTGGCCCAGCAGTCGGGCACCGCTGTTTTGGACTGGCCCTTTTGCGTAACAGGGGGAAACGGCGTGGGCAGTGGCGATGGCACCTGCCCTTTTTTTGCTCACAATCCCAGTACCCACGCCCTCAGCCGGTTTCACCACAAAGCCACCGTGGGGCAATACTTGGGGCGATTGCACCCCAGCCAGCTCACCCCCTACCTCGAAGCCGGTTGGCAATATTTGGCCCTGCCCGATCATCCGGATTTAAACCAAACCCAACGCCAGCGCCGCTGTTTTCGCAGAGATGAGTGGGAGTTTTTTCGACGATTCTTTCAATTAGGCGATTTTGCAGGCATTAATCTCTATGTCGATCGCCTGGCGCGGGGATGTGAGAGGGAGTTTTATGACCAATTGGGCCACCCGATCGCCAAAACCACCGTGCCGGGCATGGGGCGTGTGGTGTTTATTCCCAAGCCAGCCCCCTGGCAAAGCCTAGTCGATTTGGATCAGGCGCGACTGTTGCGTTTTTCACCTTTCCTTGACCCAGCCCCCGTCAGCCCGGATCCTGCCAATCGCGATCGCCTGGATCCGGAAGCTGTCCCCCTTAAAGCCGCCGTACCGGAGCTAGACCTCGTGCAGTTCGGAACCGTGCGTGGTGTGGAAATTCGCGGCGGCTTGGATCGCAATCGCCAAGGGCAACGCTGGGGTTTGGCCCCCATGACCGTCCTGGATTTGCAGAGCGATCGGTTTCAAACCCGACAGCTCAAAATTCAAGCGACGGTTCCTGTGGCCAATCAGCGACTTAGCATCTTTTTAGATGATGAACTCCTGTGGCGCAGTGAGCTTTTATCCCGTAACCAAGCCCTGGATTTGAACTTACCGATCGCCCTACCGGCCGGCAAGAGTCAGCTATGCTTGGTTTATGAACAATCCATCATTCTGCGCGATCAAATTCCTGCGGCTGGCAACCGCCCGATCGCGTTAACTTTCCAGCATTTAGCAATTGAATAATTGTCAATTCAAGTTACTTAAAATCAGAATAATCACTAGCCCAAATCACGATCAGACAAAATCCCAAGCTATCTCGAACTTTAATGGAATCAAGATTTCAAACAAGAACCAAAATAGCCAACATCAGGACAGAACTCGATGATTACAACTCGCGATCGCCTCTTGACCTTTGAGGACTATCTGAATCATCAAGCCGATGACTCAGCCAGTGATGTTCGTTATGAATTAGTGGATGGTGAACTAATTCCCATGAATCCACCCAGAATCGAGCACTTTTTGATTGCTCAGTTTTTAAGTGACTATCTTCGCCAGGTAATTGGTCAAAACAACCTACCTTGGATGGTATTTGCCGAAATTGGTGTCAGAACGGGATTTCGGCGATCGCGTGTGGTGGACTTATGCGTTGTGCAACGGGAGCAGGTGCAGGAATTAGCAGGGCGATCGGCAGTTTTTGAAACGCCGCCCTTGCTCGCTGTGGAAATTGTCAGCCTCGATTCGATCGGGCGAGATTATCGCTACAAGCGATCGGAATATGCCGCTGCGGGAATTCCTGAATATTGGATTGTGGATCCCCTCGAAAATCGCTTGACGATTCTGCAATTACGAGAAGGGTTATATGACGAAATTCCCCAAGATCAGTCTGGGCTAATTCAGTCGCCTATTCTTTCAACCATGGGCCAGCCATCGACCGATCAGCAGCCAGCGATTACGATCGAGCAAATCTGGCAAGCAGCTCATCTGGCTCCAGACCCTGCATAGAGTCTCCAAGCGATCGCGAGGATTACCCCAAATCGGTCGCCCAGCAAAGGGCTTCTGCATCCACTAAGCGCTGTCGCAAACTGGCCACCAGCGATCGCGCCTGATATTCATACATGGCGCAAACCATGGGCGGCTCGCCCGCTTCCACCAAGGTGGGCAACCGCTGAAACAGCGATCGCGCATGGGCCAAGCTGCACCCTGTGATGCGGGCGATCGCGTTGGCCCCTTCAAAATCCGCTTGGGGACTGGCGGAATGCAACCGCACACACCACGATCGAGGAGCCAGCTCGCCCCGTTCAATCCGCCGCAAACCTTCAATGGAAGCCAACACCACCAGGCGATCGCCCGATCGCAAGTGGCGATCGAGGCGCGGAAAGTCCAATTCCCCATCTGCCAACACCTTGCGGCCCACCCGCTCATGCAACAGCGGCACAGCGCCATAGCCACAGGCAAACTCCGCCAGCAGCAAACCCACTAGGGTATCGCCCGTCTCAATCCGATATTCCGCCACCAGCATCGTGGTACGTCCCCAACGATAGAGACTGAGAATATTTTCGCCAAAGGCCGCCCCCGCAAAGGCTTCCGCCGCCAGGGCATAGGCGCAAAGCACCTGCGCATCGGGCAACAGCCCCACCAAGGTATCGCTAAAGGCGCGATCGAACGTGCGAATCACCAACCCCGTCGAGAGCGACGCTTGGCGCACCATCAACGCCATTTCCAAGTTGGCAATTTCGTCATCGGTGGCAAAGACGATCGACTTAGCCCGCTCCAGTTCCACCCGATCCAGCGTATCCGGCAACTTACCCACCATCAGCGGCAAATCGCCCAAGGTATTGTCATCCAAGCCCTGGCGCGTCAGCCCTGCCACCGACTGCCCAGACTGCAACAGCAGGCGGGCAATTTGCTGGCCCACCTGCCCCATGCCCACCACCAGCACATGATCCTTGTCCGGCAGGCGGGGGCGACTGGGGGAAAACCGCAGCCGCAACGACAACAGCCGCTCCGTCAGCAGCGCATAGAGCACGCCCACCAGACCCGTGCCCACCACCGTCAGACTAAACCCAAACAAGCGCAACCAGCGAGGCACAGCACTGGCCTGGGCAGGATCGCCAAACAAATCGGCATAGCCCCCCAGTAACAACAAAGCCGTGTTGCAAAAGGCATCAAACCAATCGCGATAGGGCGAGTAGTGCCGCAAAATCACGGTTCCCAGCAGCAGCAAGCCCAGCACGGCTCCGGCGTAGATTAGGGCAATTTGCAACAGCCGACTGCGATGCAGGAGCGATCGCGTAGCTTGCTGGAGTGATTGCAACAGTTGCCAACGCGGTGTCGATCGCGGGGTCGTCGTCAGCATCGGCCGCGACGGGTGGAAGGTAGCAGTGGCTTCCCACTCGTGCCAACGGCCCCCGCGCCGCATTTCCACATAGGCCACCCAATCACCAGGTCGCAAGGGTTCCATGGTGCCAGACCCATAGAGCAGCGGATCCGGCGGCAGGGGCAAGGGGCCAGTCCAGTGACCCAAAATCAGGCGCGATCGATTGTTGAGATTCGCGGGAATGTCCCCCAACCAAGGATCATCCGCCTGGAGGGAGCGCTGGCGCACCCGATAGGCCACGCCGTTGATTTCAAAGGCCCCGATCGTCTGATCCTGCAACGCGGCCAGGGCAAAGGCCATAGCAGACAACCGAGAAGGCTCGAAGGCCACAAAGTTGCCAAATTGCCGAGCCAGCAAGTCATTCAAGTGGGGACGGTTGGAGCGCACCACCAGCCGCACCGCCGGATTCAGCAACCGCGCCGCCAAAGCCGCCTTTAGGTTAATTCGGTCATCCCCAGCCAGCAGCAAAATGGCTCGACAATCGGCAATCCCCGCCTGCTGCAAAATGCACGATCGACAAAAATCCCCCTCAATCACCTGTTCCAGCATGGCGGGCAAATCCGGCACATCCCACCCGCTTGGAATCGTGCGTTCGATCGCCCGGACTCGCACCCCAAAATTCGCCAAGGCCGCGACACAATGTTGTCCTAAATTGCCTAACCCACAAACCAAGAAACCGTCAGACAGCACCGTTTGCATCTGCGAATTTTGCATCTGCCAATTTCGTACCCACCAACACTGTAGAACAGGCGATTAATCAACCGTCGCCCCACCGAATCTCTTCATAGATCATGGCGAGTGTGTCTGAAAAATCCAAGCTTTGTAGTGCAAATGATACTTCCGACAATGAGCGCTGTTGCTCATCGGCGGTCAGGGTTTTGGGATCAAAGTCGATCGCCCCGTAACGGGTTAGTTCCCAGCAATTCGGCGCAGCACCCTCGGGCCGATAGTAGCGATCGAGAGCCGGGCGATCGCTGCTAATCAACACATATTCCTTAAGGGATTCCATCCGCGCGTATTGTTGAAACTTTTGGTCGCGATCGAACTCAGCGGTTCCGGGCGACAGCACTTCCACAATCAAGCAGGGATATTGAATGGCTTGGCGCGATCGCAAGTCCCGAGGATCGCAACTCACCACCAAATCAGGATAGAAAAAGGGCCCTTTTTCCGAAACGTAAACCTGCACTTCGCTGATGAACGCTCAGCAGGATGTACCTCGGAGGTGACGCTTGAGCGCAATGACAAAATTCCCGGTGATCGTATTGTGATCCAGCGTGCTATCAGCCCGGGCATAGACTCGACCATTGAGGTATTCATGCCGCCATGGTTGTTGTGCTTCCCAAGCGAGAAATTCTGCGGGAGAAAGATAGCGGGAATCCATTGCATCAATCATGGCCGGACTGACAGGCTGGATTATTGATGGGGTTAGGGGGTGTCGTCATTTCTGAATGTCTCTCGATGCGAGGCTGAAACAGTTGATTTCCCGTACCTCAATCGTCGTAACAAGGGGCTTAAGCCCCTTGCCCCCCACGATCCGCTAACAGCAGAATCAGGGTTTCAGGCGATTTGACGACAGTCCCTAAACCCAGTCTAGCGATCGCCCTTTGGCCATGCTTCACCCCGCATGGCGCGATCGAGCAGTTCGATCGGGTGCAAAACCGGCACAGTTTTATCTTGCAATCCTAGGTGTTTTTGAATTTGCAAGGAACAACCCGGATTCGGTGAGGCGATCGCGTCGGCTCCCGTGTTGGTCAGGTTTTGCACCTTCAGTTCGCCCAGCTCGTCAGCGATTTCCGGTTGCAGCAGGTTATAGATCCCGGCGCTGCCGCAGCAGAGTTGCGAATCGATCGGCTCGCGCAGGGTCACGCCGGGAATTTGCCGCAACAGGTCGCGCGGTGGGGCGCTGATTTTTTGGCCGTGCAACAGGTGGCAAGCGTCGTGATAAACCAGCGTCACCGGCTCCGGGGCGATCGGCTGGAGCGGCGCAATCCAACCCACTTCCGCAAAAAATTCGTGGATGTCGCGCACTTTTTCCACAAAGGCAGCAGCCCGATCGCGGTATTGCGGATCGTCTTGCAGGATGTGGCCGTATTCCTTGAGCGTGTGCCCACAACCGGCGGCGTTGATGATGATGTAGTCTACGTTGGTGTCCGCGAAGGCATCGATCATCTGGCGGGCGATCGCCTGGGCCTGGTTGGTTTGGCCCTGGTGGGCGGGCAGGGCCGAGCAGCAACCCTGGCTGGGCGGAATCACCACCTCGCAACCGTTGGCCGTCAACGCCCGCAGGGTGGCGGCGTTCACCCCGCTAAAGAGGGCGCGCTGCACGCAACCAAGAATCATCCCCACCCGATAGCGCTGGGTTCCTTGGGCGGGAATGGTTTCGGGAAAGTCGCGGCTGAGGGTGTCCCAGCTCAGGCGCGGCAAAATTTCTTCCATGGCCGCCAGGTTGGGCAGCCATTTTTTCAGCAGGCCGGTCGATCGCACCAGGGTTTGCAAGCCCGACTGTTGATAGAGCAACAGGAACGGCATCAGCAGTTTTAGGCGATCGGGATAGGGAAAAATCTGGAAAATCAGCGTCCGCAGGGCCTGTTCCGGTAGCGATCGGGGCACGTTGCGTTCCACCTGCGGTCGGGTGGCGCTGATCAGTTGGTCATATTTCACCCCGGACGGGCAGGTGGTGACGCAGGCCAGGCAACCTAAGCAGGTGTCGAAGTGTTGGGCGGTGGTGCGATCGAGCTGGGCGGTTCCTTCGTTGATCGCATCCATCAGATAGATGCGGCCGCGGGGCGAGTCGGTTTCCTTACCCAACACGCGGTAGCTGGGACAGGTCGAAAGGCAAAACCCGCAATGGACACAGGAATCGATCAGCTTGGGGTTTGGCGGCGAGTCGGGGTCAAAGCCCGATCGCTCACCGGCGGCCAGTTCACCCAAGTGGGGGTTTTGGGCCAGAAAGTTGCTCTCTTTGGCGGGAATCGGGCGATCGCTCGTTTGCATGGGTCGGTGGGGTGAAACCAATTAGGCGATGGCAATGATCTGGCGACGTTCGATCGGCTGGTACTGCTCGATCTCCCCTCCCAGCACCCTGATTCCACCGTTCGCGAATCGTGGGAGCAAGGGGCTTGAGCACCTTGTCTGGGGGGTGGGAACGATCGCGCGGGCTAAACCACGAATCGGCCAGGATTCAGGAGCTGGTGCGGATCGAACTGCTGTTTTATTTTCCCCATTAGGGCCAGGGCAGAACCGCGATCGCCCCAGCGATCCGATTGCTTAAACTGATGGGTCAGTTCAGGGGGCACTTGCAGCAGCGTCAAAAATCCCTGCGCCGCTTCGCAGGCAGCCCGCAATTGCCGAATCCAACGGGAAGTGCGCAGCCAGTCGCCCTCGATCGCCCCGAGGCTGGCCCAACCGAGGCCGCTGCTGGCGTGGATTTGCCCTTGGCTGATCGGGCCGTTGGCCAGGCGATCGAGCAGGGCCGGGGCCGCCGTGGGCAATGCACCAAACTTAAGCGTGATCGGGCGATCACCTGCGGGGGTAGTGCTGGCGGCGCGGCTGGCTTGCCAAAAATCTGCCTCCTCCAGTGCGCTCAACACCCGGGATTGCAAGCCCAACTGCTCGGCCAGGGCGATCGAGCGGCGCACCTGTTCCGCCACACTGGGCGCAACGCTGCCAAACCGCAGGGCCAAGCCCACCGCCCGCTCCGGCAGGGCCGGGTTGCCCCAAACCCAATCCAGGGCGATCGGGGTGAGGGTGGAATTGCGTAGGCCTTGGGCTGCCTGGGCCAGGGCCGGGCAATCACCCCACAGCAACAGGGTTTGGCACTGTTCGGGAATCGGGTAAGTCCGCACGGTCAGGGTCGCCAACAGGCCCAGCGTGCCAAAGGAACCGGTAAACAGCTTCATCAGGTCATAGCCCGCCACGTTTTTGACCACGCGACCGCCGGCTTTGGCGATTTGCCCATCCCAACGGACGATCGACAGGCCCAACAGCAAATCCCGAATACCGCCGTAGCGTTGGCGCAGGGAACCCGTGTCCGCCGTGGCCACAATGCCGCCCAGGGTGGCCGTTTCCGCAAAGGCCGGGTCGATCGGCAACCACTGACCCGAGGGAGCCAAGGCCGCTTGCAGATCCCGCAGTTTCATGCCCGCTTCCACGGTGGCCACCAAGTCCGCCTCGTCATGCATCACCAGGCGATCGAGCCGACCCAATCCCACGGGTAGCACCGATCCTTTCGGAACATTGCCCCAAGCCAACTTGCTGCCACTGCCGAAGGGGGCGATCGGCTGGCGTTGGGCCGCGCAGGCCGCCATCACCTCGGCTAACTGCTCGATCGACTCGGGCATCACCGCCGGGCGAGCCAACTGACCGATCGACCGATCAATTAACTGACCGATCGATGGATCTAATAAATCATTTAAATCATTGGGATCATTCAGATCGTTTGGATCGATCGCACGCATCACGGGCCCAACCTCAAGACAATCAGCAATTGATTTGAAATACGTTGAAATATGTTGAAATACCTTGAAATGCATTGAAAATGCTTTGATCAGGTTTTCTAGAACTCATCCCAGGCAACGGGTTAAATTTAGCCTTAAAAACCACCGAAATTTCCAGAAAGTCAGGGACGATGAAGCAAAATCCATCATTCTTCAAGATTGCTGTTTTGCTGTTCCCAGCAACCGTCTCGCATTGGAGCGATCGGGTCGATCGCCCATCAAGTCCCCATCGATCATTAACCAATTCTTAAATTATTTACTGAATTGATCGAATGTAATCGATTGAACTAATTGGGCTAATTGGGCTAATTGGGCTAATTGGGCTAGTTAGATGAATCCCGAGGCCAATCCGATCCGAATTCAGTTCCCCTGCTTGCGCCGATCGCTGCCAAGTGTGGTGAACCCATCTTCTCGGGCGGTGGGCACGTCTGTCCGGTTATGAAAAACGCCGCCTAGACTGGAAAACAAGTGACCAAACCCTCATGATAAGGAAATTCGCCCATGAATGCGCCGTCTAAGGCCGGTCGTTGGCTGGCGGGTACTGTTTTGACCCTGTTGCTGGTGGTGGGCGGTTGTGTGGCCCTCAACGATCGCAGTGATCGCGGCCCGGCTCCCAGTCCCACGCCGACCACGGTGGTCGATCGCTCCGTTGATCAGTCCACCGATCGTAGTTCCGATCGTCAATCGCCCAAACCCAGCCCCAGCGTCAGCCCCTCGCCCATTGATAAAAAGCCAGTGGCGGGCGGCAAGCTGAATAAGTATTTCCCGAAAACTAGCGATGGCTACAGCCTAGTTTTCCAACAGGAAAAGAAAGGATTTGCGGAAGCCAAACTGAAGAAATCAGGCGAAGAAGTGGCCAAGTTGTCGATTAATGACTTGGCGAACAATGCGAGCGGCCTCAGCAAATTCCAAAACAGCGATGATGACATTGACGGCTATCCTGCCGTTCAAGTGGGCAAAAACCAAACGGCTGTCTTGGTGGGCGATCGCTATCAGGTGAAGGTGCAGTCTACGACGCTCAAGACGAGCGATCGAGAAGACTGGATTGAGAAATTTAATCTCTCAGGCTTGGCCCGTTTGAAGTAGTTGGCTTTTCTATTTTCCGAATTAGCGTTTAATTTGGACTTAGTAGCATAGCAAGCTTATTTTGATCGGTCAGGTCAAACAGCTATCACCGTTGCCTAATCGTTAGGCAGCAATGGGCTGAAGTCCATTGTTATGACGACTGATTCCGAAACTTTGCCCCCACGATCTAAAACAGTCACGCTATTAGCTTGCGTCTAGCCCTTGCCTAATTTCGGTTGAGCTTGTCGTTTGTTTTTTGTTTGGAAACCCTGTGTCTTAGTGAGGATCAAAATTCATGGGTAAATCCATTGTGCAATTGGTTGATGAATTGCCCACCAGCGGCATGACCATCACGGTTCTGAATGCGTTGGATTTTGTGGTTCCCGGCGAGTGGGACAACTTGATTGGGTTCGATCGCACGATCAAAACCGTCACGGGCGAAGACGATCCGGGCTTAATTTCCCAAATCAAAGATCGGGCGATCGAGCTTTACAACGACGAAGGCGAGGGCTATCAACGCGCCGTTTGGCTCTATCAAACCGTGGACACGGCCGCAAGTGCCTTGGGCGCGGCTGCCATGGCCAATAAGGTGGGGCAAGATATTTCGTTTTTGGGCTTTTTGCAAAATTTGACCCCCAAACCCGAAAAGGCCCAAGCGATCGATTTAGGAATGAAAATTGTGGTGGAATTGCTGGCCTATTGCCAAATTAATGGCATTCCGGGCGACAGCATTGGCGACTTTTTGGGTTCCTTGGCCGACTACGGCGGGGAATCCAAAATGCGGATGGCCGCTATGGTTTGCCTGGATGGCTTAGTGCCCTTGGGCCCGAACTTCATCAAAGCGGCCGGCGATTGGATCGGCAGCGCCACCCAATCAAGCATGGAAGAAAACGAGGCTTTCCGGAATATCCAAAAGATGATTCCGGGCACTGACAAGGTGGCATTTGTTGGCCAGGCGTTCAACTCAGTTTCAAGCTGGATGGGGAACTTTGTGAGCGATCGCGGTCTCAGCCCCCAAACGGTTCTGCAACACCTGCAAGGTTTTGTGGATATTGCCGATGACAAGCTGGATTATGTTGGTGCATTTTTGGACATGAGCACCAATTATTACTATCACACGGGTGTCCAAACGGTTGCCAAGCGCCTGATCGATCGCGCCTATGCTGAAATTTAGCGTTTGAACTGGATTTGCTGAATTCAAGCAACGATTGATTTTGGTTGGTTTTTTACTAATCACTTGATTAAAAATCACCTAATTAAACGTTGCTCAAATACCAGCCTCCAAAATGTTCAAAAAAACAACACTCAAAAAATGGGGTTGCCAACCTGGAGTCGTGATTCTAATTCATGACATGACTCAGAGCAGCCCCGCTTTTTGTTTATATTTTGATTGAATATTTTTAGTGGCCCGCAGTGTGGACACTGCCCACTGAATCGTTGCTTCATGGCATCTGCGATATGGTGTGCCAATTATTTTAGGTAAAGGCTGTATTTAGGTTCAATATTTTTAGGTTGAATATTTTTAGATCGAACTATTTAGATATATGGTTTAAATGCATATTTCTTGAACACATTTCTTAGACGCATTTCTTGGACGCATTTCTTGGACACATAATTTTGGACGTATGGTTTAGTATTTTGGGAATTTTCCGGAGAATTTTTGATGGTGAAACTCAAACAACAGGGCTGGGGCTTGGTGTCGCTGGTGATTGTGGGAGTAATTGGGGTTGGCGGTTGTGGCCAGTCCAAAAACACAGTTTCGATTTCTGCGGGCAAGGCCGGTGTGGGCTATGACCTAATTAGCGAGCAATTGGGGCGATCGACCGATCGAATCGTGAGCCTGAAGCTGACCGACGACAAAAACTCCAATGGTTCCCGCGATAACCTCGATCGCCTGGTGCAAGGTCGGGTTGATTTTGCCCTCGCCCAACTCGACGTTTCCCGCGATCTGCTGCGCAGTGGCCAGGTGGAAACCGTCGCCATTTTGGGTCATGAATATCTGCATTTGTTGGTGCGGGCCGACTCTCCCTTCAAAACCCTGACCGACATCAACGGCAAACGGGTGGCGATCGGGATTCAGGGCAGCGGTACCAACTTCACCACCACCCAAATCTTGACCCGCAGCGGCTTGCGAGTGATCACCAGTGCGCCTCCCCTGAAGGAAGGCCTGGCCAAGTTGAAGGCCGGAGAGCTGGACGTGGTGGCCTACGTGGGCCCCTTGGGATCCAGCAGCATTATTCAAAATGCCATTACCAGCGATCCGCCCCTGCGTTTGCTGGAAATTCCCCCCTCCATTACCAATCACCTGGCGGTGCGCTTCCCTGAGTCCTATCGCTCTTCGGTGATTCCCGCCGGAACCTATGACCCTCTGCGCCCCGAGCCGCCCCAGGATTTGCCGGTCTTGTCCACGGGAATTGGCTTGATGGCCCGAGGCGATGCCCCCGCCGACCAAGTGGGCCTAATGGCTTGGTCGATTTTGGCCACGGCGCGTCAATATGCCAGCTTTTATCCAGAATTGGCCGATGGTGATCCGGCTGGCTTGTTGCAACGGGGTGGGGTTTATATGGCTCCGGACGCGACAGAAACCTATGAAAAAGGGGATCCCCGATCGGCTTGGCTGCGGTTCATTGAAGAAAATCAGGTTGTTCAGGAATATTTGCTGGTTTTGGGCTTGAGCAGTGCGGCGGGGTTGTTGGTCACTTGGCTGCGATCGCGCCGATCGCGCCAGTTGGTGAAAAGCAGTCGCCAAGCCTTGACCGAAATTAAGGAAGTTCATGGCAACAAAACCAAGGCAGCCCTGGCAGCGGCCCAAGATTTGGCAGAGCGCTATCGGTTGATGTTCATTGATGGCAATCTGTCACCGGAAACCTACGAGGAGATCGATCGCCCCGTTCAGCTCTATCTCCAAAGTTGCCAGGCGCTGATTGAACAGGAAGATCGCCAAACCCTCAGCGAAACGGTGAACCTACTGGACGATTCCGAAGCCCTGCTGAATATGCCGCTATCGGTGGCGGTTCAGCGGTTGCAGGAATTGGAAGATCGCTACTCGCAAATGTTGCTCTCCGGCACGATCGAACTGATGACCTATCTGCAATTCCGGCAATGGGCGTTGGCGGTTTTGCAAGCCAAGTCCCATGAACCGGAAACCCCAGCCATGTCCTAGGTTTCGGGAGCCAGCGGCCAAGTCGCTGGCTTCTGGGTCACCAAAATTGAGGATCGCGGATGGCGGATCGATCGCTGGATCCAAATCCCACCCCCAAGCGCCACCCGATCGATCGGTAAATCTTCAACCAGAGGAATTGGCTTAGCTTGAATCGGCAGCGATTCAAATATGAGTTAATTTTTATTCACAATCCCTAACAAAAAACCAAAAACAGTTGATAAACTGCGCGAATTTATAAACAACCATTGAGTAACTGACCTAAAGAATTCTGCAAGCACTCATAATCAAATCAGAGCCAAATCAGAACCCAGTCAGAACCCAATCAGATTTCTTGTAGACAGTCCCGATCGCTCCTCCTTTTCCCTGTCAACGGGCGATCGCACCATAATTCTTTCTACTCGCCAATCATCTGATCCATTCAATCTAGTCAACTCAATTTTGCAAATTTCATCCAGTGGCTTTGAGCACTGAGCCTACGACGCTCGCCCCTGGCAACGCTCCATTACGGCGTTCATTGAATATTTGCTGAGTATTTGACGAACATTGGCTGAGTATTTGACGAATATTAGCTGAGCATTTTTCTCTTGTTCTCGCTCATTGGGAATCGGGAATCTTTTAGGCATGAATTAGGCATGAGTTTGATCTTGATCTGATTTCTCGTCAAATTTTGCAAGATTTTGAATTTGATATTGATCAGACATCACACTGATCAACTCTGCACTTCATCCCTAGTCCTATTTTCCCTAGTTCTATCTAGTTCTATTTTTTCCGTCTGCAATCATTTCAGCTTGCATTGAGCTGACATCAATTTTTTACTGGGAATTTTCATTCCCATGGAGGTTTTCATGAAAGGTGACCGTACCCCCCGCATCAGAAATATTGCCATTGTGGGTCCCTACTCCAGTGGCAAAACGACGCTTTTGGAAAGTATTTTGTTTTTGTCGGGCGCAACCACGCGCAAGGGCAGCATTAAAGATAACAATACGGTGGGTGACAGTTCCCCGGAAGCGCGCGATCGGGGCATGGGGCTGGAGCTAAATGTGGCCAGCGCCGTTTATAAGGATGTGCAATTTAATTGGATTGACTGCCCAGGTTCCGTGGAGTTGGCCGCAGAAACCTACAACGCTTTGGTCGGGGTTGATGCGGCCGTGGTGGTTTGCGAGCCAATGATCGATCGCGCCATTGTGTTGGCTCCTTTGTTTCAGTTTTTGGACACCTGGAAAATTCCCCATGTGTTGTTCATTAACAAGATGGATCGGGCATCGAGTCCCATTGCCGACATTTTGTCGGTGTTGCGGCCCGTTTCCAGCCGCCCGATCATGCTGCACCAATACCCGATCCGCCAAGGCAACAGCCCGATCGGCTACATCGATTTAGTCAGCGAAACGGCCTATCACTATCACCCCGACGCGGAAGGCGATGACCCCGTGCCGCTGCCCGAACATTTGCGGGCGGAAGAACAGGCGGCTCGCCACGAAATGCTGGAAAGCTTGGCCGACCATGACGATGTGCTGCTGGAAAAATTGCTGGAGGATATTCAACCCAGCGAAGAAGAAATTTTGGTGGATCTGAGGCTGGAGTTGGGAGCCGATCAGATCGTGCCGGTGTTTGTGGGCATGGCAGAACAGCACTTGGGCGTGCGGCCACTGTTGGATGCCCTGCTGCGGGAAGCGCCCGACGCGGCGGTGACGGCCACTGAGCGCGGGGTGGACGCGATCGCCTCTGATGCCGATCGCCCGATCGTGCAGGTGCTGAAAACCATGCATGCCAGCCAAGGGGGCAAGCTATCGATCGCCCGGGTCTGGAATGGCGCGATCGAAGATGGCATGAGCCTCAATGGCGTTCGCATTGGTGGCCTCTATCGCCTGATGGGCAGCCAACACAAATCCCTGAGCCGGGCCGAAGTGGGCGATATTGTGGCCCTTGGGCGGCTGGACGGGGTGGCCACCGGAGAGGTGCTGGCGCTCGATCGGGCGATCGGGCGGGATGAGTTGCCCAAAGCGGAATTACCGCCGCCGGTTTTTGCTTGGGCGATCGTCCCCGAAAACCGCAGCGACGAAGTGAAGCTCACCGCCGCCCTGGCCAAGCTCACGGACGAAGACCCCGCCGTCCGCTGGGAACAACATGGCGACACCCACGAAATCATCCTTTGGGGCCAAGGGGAAATTCACCTACAAATCGCCATCGATCGACTGCGACGCAAGTACAACCTGCCCATGGCTCCCCACCTGCCCCAAGTGCCTTACAAGGAAACCATTCGCAAACCCGTTTCCCGGATCCATGGGCGCTATAAGCACCAAACCGGCGGCCATGGTCAGTTTGGGGATGTGTATTTGGACATTCAGCCCCAACCACGCGGCGCAGGCTACGACTTCCAGCAAAGGATTGTGGGCGGTGTTGTGCCCAAGCAATATATCCCCGGTGTGGAATCAGGGGTGAGAGAAGCGCTCGATCGCGGGCCCCTGGGCTTCCCGATCGTCGATGTGGCCGTGACCCTCACCGATGGTTCCTACCACTCCGTTGACAGCTCTGAGCAAGCCTTCAAGATGGCGGCCCACGTGGCCATGAAAACGGGCATTCCGGCAGCCCAACCGGTGCTGCTGGAGCCGATCGATCTGGTGGAAGTTGCCATGCCCAGTGAGTTCACCGCCAAGGTCATGCAGCTAGTGACCGGGCGGCGCGGCCAACTGATGGGCTACGGGCCCAAGGACGGTTGGGCTGGCTGGGACACCATGCAGGCCTATCTGCCCCATGCGGAAATGCAGAGCCTGATTTTGGAATTGCGATCGCTCACCTTGGGCGTGGGAACATTCTCTTGGCAGCATGACCACTTGCAGGAAGTGCCCGACAAACTCGCCGATCGGGTCTTGGCCCAAACCGGCAAAGGCTAGAGACAGTCGCCCATTTCCACCCATTCCCCAAACTCCGATCGATCCTTTTGAAACCTTAAAAACGCCCGGTCCATTCCCTGGATGGCCGGGCGTTTCCTTGTGCAGCCCCGGCTCGATCGTCCGACACTTCCCCACCGACTCTTCACCCCAGACACCGCGCCCGCTGCCGAGAACAACCCCAAAACTCACCTCGGAATTGATCGAGTCGTTGGGAGAGTCCTTAGGAAAAATTCCAGAGAATTTTGAGAAGATTTCTCAATATTGATATACTGCTTTCGCCACCCAAAATTCAATTACTGCATTCCTAAGAGCGAAAAATGACGAGTAAACTGACTCGGCGGGTGTTCTTGGCAGGGGGATCAGCCCTAGCCACCGTGGCCCTGAGCGGACTGAACCGGGCTAACGCCCAAGGTGCAGGGGAAGTGAACCTGTACTCCGGTCGCCACTACGACAGCGATCGCCAACTGTATGAAGCCTTTACCCAAGCCACCGGCATCAAAGTCAACCTGGTGGAAGGCAGCGCCGATACCCTAATCGAGCGCATCCAATCGGAAGGGGTCAACAGTCCCGCCGATGTACTGATTACTGTGGATGCCGGTCGCCTTTGGTTAGCTGACAAGGCCGGCCTGTTCCGTCCCGTGTCCCAAAGCGCTGCCCCCAACCTTTATCGGGCGGTTCCCAGCAACCTGCGTCACCCCAATGGTCACTGGTTTGCTCTGTCCAAGCGGGCCCGCGTGATCATGTACAACAAAGACCTGGTGAACCCCGCAGACCTCTCCACCTACGAAGCCTTGGCCGATAGCCGTTGGCGCGGCAAGATTTTGGTGCGGACTTCGAGCCATGTGTATAACCAATCCCTAGTCGGCGAGCTGGTGGGCGCATTGGGCGAACCCGCCACGGAAACCTGGGTGCGCGGCCTGGTGGCGAACTTCGCTCGGCCCCCGGAAGGCAACGATACGGCTCAGATCAAGGCCTGTGCAGCGGGTCAAGGGTCGATCGCGATCGCCAACACCTATTACCTGCCCCGTTTAGTCAATTCCAAAGATGCCGCTGAGCGGGAGATTGCCGCCAAGGTAGGTGTGTTTTTCCCGAATCAACAGGGACGCGGCACTCACGTTAACATCAGCGGCGGCGGCGTGATTAAAACCGCCAAGAACCCGGAAGCAGCCGTGAAGTTCCTTGACTTTTTGGCAACCCAAAAGGCCCAAGAACTCTTTGCCCGCAGTGGCTATGAATATCCGGTGTTGTCCGGCGTAGCCCTGGATCCCACTTTGTCCAGCTTTGGACAGTTCAAGTCTTCTAGCGCCAGTGCCAATGAGTTTGGGGGCAACAATGATCGCGCCCTCCGATTGATGGATCGGGCCGGTTGGCGCTAGGGCCAATTGGCAAGCGGGGGCTGATTGCGCGATCGGCCCACGGCGTTCCACTGTCTATGTTCAGCAAGCATCCATCCCAAGCGAGGCTATGTCTCGGCTTGGGAGTTTTTCATGGCAATTGTTGATCGAAACCTTGCCTTGGTGGAAACGTTTCCATGGCAATTTTGCCCAGAGATTTTCTAGCAAGCTGCTTTCCAAAAACCTCTTTTCGAGAATTTCTTTTTAAAAATCTCTCAATCTCTTTTCAAGACTCTTTTTTTTAATTACAGCCTTTACCTAGAATTATTGGCAAGCCATATTGCAGATGCCATGAAGCAACGGTTTGGTGGGCAGTGCCCACCCTACGGGCGACTATGCTTAGTAATTGAGGTAAGAGCTGTAATTAACTAATTAATTAATTTCCGCACCCGCCGCCGCTTGGATAGCATCCAGGGATAGCAGTCGATCGCGGCTACCGACAATGATGGCCCCCACCTGACCGCGCACCTGAGTGGAAATTACATAGTAATAACCCACCACTTGATCGGCTGAATCACGACGGGGATCCGACACCACAAATTCCCGAGCCTGTTCCGTGTTTTCGTAGATTGCGGGAATTTCGGCCACCGTCACATCGGGGCCTAGGGAATTTTGGATCACCTCTGGCGTGACGCTGTGAATGCTGAGATTTTCCGGCAGGGAATAGCACCCGTCGGGGCGATCGGGAGCACAAGCGGCCCCGCCAGCATTCAACCCCGCCAACGCCGGTAAACCTTGGGGCGTGGGGCTTGGGCTAGGTTCGGGGCTAGGACTTGGGCTGGGCGTGGGGCTGGGCGTGGGATTGGGGCTTGGGCTGGGTGCTGCCGACGGAGCCGGGGCCGGTTTGGCGGATTGGGGCTTGGGAACCACCACCCGATTGGGCTGATTGACTTTCGGCTTCGGTTTTGGGGTTGCGGCCCGATCGGCCCGGCGTTGGGCCGGGGTCGATCGCGCGGGGCTGGGAGAAGGGGTTGATCGCGCCGGGGTGGTTTTCGGCAAATTGGTGACCCGAATGGGGGCCTCTTGGGCGCTCAGGGGCAGGGCTACCTTGTCCGACTCCTTGGGCATCGGCAGCAACAACACCGCCCCATGGAGCACCACGGACACCACCACGCCCAGGCCCATGGCCCCCCAAAGGCTGATTTTGGCACTGGGAGACCAGTCCACCAACTCGGGCCCTCGCCCTAGGGGTGCGTTTTGTTGCGATGCGCTTTGTTGCGATGCGCTGCCGGGTAATGGGTTTCTGGCTGGGGAATGGCTAGACGGGGACTCTTCCATTGGGTCGATCAGGTCGATCGTCCTTTCGGGTTGTCCCACGGGTTGTGCGATCGAAGCGGGCGCAGCACCTTTTGCCTCCGCCAAGTCATCCGTGGGAGCGATCGCCCCTGCGTTAGGCCCCTGGTTCTCCACGGTCACCGATCGAGCAGTCCTAGGAACTTCTTCTGAACGCACAGTCACCAAGGCTTGATCGGAAACCGGAAGGTTACTGCTCATTTTCCTTGGCTCCCATCTGGCAAGGTTGTGCCCAGGGTTTTGACCCCGTTGAGATCAAGCTTGGAGGGGCTGGCGTTCAGCAAATCTGCGCCGCTCAAGTCGGCCCCCGTCAGCTTGGCTTGGGTCAAGTCAGCCCCCCGAAGATAGGTTTTGGTGAGCCGGGCTTCGCTGAGGTTTGCCCCCGTCAGCTTGGCTTGGTTCATGCCCGCCTGGCTCAGGTCAGCCCCGGTTAGATTCGCTTGCTGAAAATTGGCCCCGTCCAACTTGGTCTGGCTCAGGTTTGCCCCGGTCAAATTGGCCTTTTGAAAGTTGGCTCCATTCAGGTTCGCCCCAGCAAAGTCCTGATTGCTCAGATCCTTGCCCGCAAACTCACATCCCGGGCAGTCTTTGGGGTTTCCAGGCGATCGCTGGGCCGTGGGCTGGGTGGGGCAACCGCTCAGGGTCAACCCAAGGGCGATCGAGACCGTGAGCAACATTCCGCGCCCGATCGCGCCCCTAAGTCCCCACGCCAATGCGCGATCCCTCTTGCCCGTTGCCGCGCGATCGCCCACAATCGCCCCTCTGATGCCAAACCCCATGCCCGAACCTGAAGTCGTGAAAGTATTTCCAAAACTGTTTTAACTCAAAGATTTCTCAACAAGCGAATCGCTTTAAGGTTGAGGAGCATTTAAATCTTTGAGAATTAGTTTCAGTAAGCATAGCATATTCTTACTGAGGTGCTTTCTGAAAGCCTTTTCCAGGTAGCTTCGCCAAAGGATTGAAATTTCTCTCAGAGGACTGTCTGAACAGTATTTTTTGACACAGATCGAGCGCTAATCGTCGTTAGAGCAAGGGGCTTAAGCTCCTTATCTTTGTCGGGTTGGTAAGACCCGAAAGGTAGCAATTTAGGCTGTTCAGATACCCTCACAACCAATAGCCGATTCCTCGAGTTGAACGACACTGGCTATCTTGGGCACTGTCTGTTTTGGATCATCTGAACCCCAGCCGATCGCCAAACCCCAACAACGCGATCGCAGCTAGTCGTTTTCGTCCTTGGCTGGATGAACCTATCAACCCATTCCTGTTCCCTGTGATTTGCATGGAGTCATAGCCACCGATCAATATTCATCAAGTCATGACACCCTAGACAATTCATCAGAGCAGGGGTAACTCGATCGCCTTAATTAGGCATAAAGAAGCAGAATTGGATGCTCCAGATCAATTTATTGAACTGCAAAAACCTGTTAGGATTCATCGAAAATCAGCTTCAATTTATTCAAGACAAAAGTAGCCGCAAAATTAGTCTCAAGAACTAATCTTAAGAACCAAGTAAAGAAATCAACCAAAAGATTAATTAATAGATGCTTTGATGAATGAACCGCTATTGATTTATCCTTAATAAGCACAATCAGTAATTCAAAGAATTTTAGGCGCGAGCAATCCTTTAAGTTACCAGATCAGGCGATCGAGTGACCTAGTGATAAAATAACCAAACGGTTGCCCAAAGCCGCCCAAACG
Organism: Limnothrix redekei LRLZ20PSL1; assembly: GCF_043235035.1. Lineage (NCBI taxonomy): Bacteria > Bacillati > Cyanobacteriota > Cyanophyceae > Pseudanabaenales > Pseudanabaenaceae > Limnothrix > Limnothrix redekei. The sequence continues at coordinate 168,576 of NZ_JAZAQF010000012.1, forward strand.
TTCCAGACCAACACCAATTTCATCAGGCAATCCCCCAACATGGCCAATCGTCCTCGCCAACTAGATGCAGAAACCATGGCTCGACTGCGAGCAGAGGCCGCCGCTCCCTATCGAGGTCTTCGGCGCTTGTTCTATGGTGCTTTTGCTGCTTCGGGAGCACTGGGTGGGTTCATTTTTTTACTAAAATTGCTAGCGGGCGAAAACCCGATGGATGTGTTGCCTAATTTGGCACTGCAAGCGGGTGTGGTGGCGCTGATGGTTTGGTTATTTCGGATCGATCGGGGACGGGAGCGAAATCAATAAGCATCATCTATGACTTGGGAAAATTAATTAGAGCAATTAATTAGAGCATTTAAAGAATAATCGTCAGAAAACAACTTACAAATCGCAATTAATTGATCGCGATTCATAGGCAACCATTCATAGATCACGCACAGATGATTTTTAGGTAGTTCATCGACCATCTGCCAGGGTCATCAAAAGCCAATTCCCAAAAACCACCAGCAACGAACCAGCAACAACTATAGATAAACTACAGACAAACTACGGACAACAATCGCCGGACGCATTCAGCCTCCAGTGGGAACCGGGGTGATCGGTTCTGAATCTTTAGAATTTTGAGGCAGAGAGGTAGGGGCAAAATGAGCGACAGCACGGACATTTGAGGCATGGGCCGCCACCACCGCTTGGCAAATGGGCAATGACGAACGGTTGGCGTTGCAAGCGTTCGCTAAACTATCTGGGGCGATCCTATGATCTTAATTAATCCCAATGGTGCGCGATCGCTGTCGGGTGATCTCCCCTCTTGGGTTAATGTGGGTTGTCTCTGGTGTGTTGCCAAATTCAATAGACCACTGAAGCAGCAGCCCCCTAAAGTGCCCTGAAACGTCGATCCAGAGATCGAACTCATCAGTTGCTAAGTGGGCTACTGGGCGATCGTTGAGTTAGCCATCTTTAGCATTAGTCGTCTCTTCTTTGCCTTTAAACCTTCGTTTTTGAACCAATGACTATGGTGGGTCAACCAGTGGGCACAACTCGATCGAGCCAAAAGGCCGCAGCCAAGCGGGCCCGGCGGGCCATGGGAGCCAGTTTGATGGCGGCGGCGATGGGAATTGGGCAGGTGTCCCAGGCGATCGCCCAGCCAGCGCCCCCCACACAGCCGGTTCCGGTGCGCCAGCCGATGACGGTCATCTCCGACGTGCAAGAGGCCAACTCGATCGCAGGAATTGTGACAGCGCGGGGCAACGTTCAGGTGGACTATCCCGCTCGTATGCTCAAAGCCACCGCCGCCCAGGCACAATATTTCAGCAACGAACGCCGTCTGGTGATGTCGGGTGATGTGTTTGTGCTGCAAGACGGCAATAGCCTGCGGGCCGAAACGGTCACCTACTATGTCGATGAAGGGCGATCGATCGCGCTGCCCTTGCCCAACCGCCAAGTGGAATCGGTCTACTTAGTGTTGGACACCACCACACCCACGGTCTTGCCTTCGTCTTCGGGGCCGGCGGGGGGACTGCCTGCCGCGCCGGCCGTGCCTTCGCTGTTTGCCCCCACCGCGCCCTAAAATTTACCGCTGTTCGATCGCCGCTGGCCGGCTTGCATCCTTTCGTGGGGGTACACCGTTGAAGATTGTTCTTGAAAACGTCCAGAAAGCCTACGGTGAGCGTCTAATTGTCAACCGCGTTAGCCTCACGGTGGAACGGGGGGAGGTGGTTGGGCTGCTGGGGCCAAACGGCGCAGGCAAAACCACCGTTTTTTACATGGCCACGGGATTGGAACGGCCCGACAGCGGCCATGTGTGGCTTGATGACCAAGACATTACCGAGCAACCCATTCACCAACGGGCCCGCCTCGGCATTGGTTACCTGGCCCAAGAACCGAGCGTGTTTCGCCACCTGAGTGTGGTGGATAACTTGCGCCTGGTGTTGCAGCAAGCCAAGCTCCCCCGAGAGATGCAGGAGCGCCGTCTCCAGCAGTTGGTGCAAGATTTTGGGCTGGAGAAAGTGGCCCACACGCCGGGAATTCAGGTGTCAGGGGGTGAGCGCCGCCGCACAGAAATCGCCCGCGCCTTAGCCGTGGGACTGGAGGGGCCCCAGTTCCTGTTGCTGGATGAACCCTTTGCGGGCATTGACCCGATCGCGGTAGCCGAAATTCAACGCATCGTGGCCGGCCTGCGCGATCGAGGCATGGGGATTCTGATTACCGATCACAACGTGCGGGAAACCCTGGAAATTGTCGATCGCGCCTACATTTTGCGGGAAGGCCAGATCCTCGCCTCTGGAAATGCCACCGAGCTGTATGGCAACCCCTTGGTGCGGCAATATTACTTGGGTGACAAATTTCAGCCCTAACGTTCAGCCCCTGCCTCAGCCCCCACTCCAACCCTCGCCTTCTCGCAGGCCCCTCAGCCGCTATTCCCGACCAGATACCCTATGACCTCCAACACCGTACCCCAGCCATCCTCCGCCCCCCCTTGGCAAAACTGGCTGCCACAAATCAGCGTGATGGATCGTTACCTGGCCAAGGAACTGGCCATGCCCTTTCTGTTTGGGGTTGGTGCATTCTCCTCGATCGGGGTCTCCGTAGGCACGGTTTTTGACCTCGTGCGCAAAGTCGTAGAAGAAGGATTGCCCATTCACCTGGCCATGCAGGTGATGTTGCTGCAAATGCCCTACTTCATCGTGTTGTCTTTCCCCATGTCCACCCTGTTGGCCTCCATGATGGCCTTTGGGCGGCTGTCCAACGACAGCGAATTGGTGGCCCTCCGCAGTTGCGGCATTGGGGTTTATCGGATTGTTGCACCGGCCTTGGTGCTCAGCCTGTTTGTCACGGGTCTAACTTTTGTTTTTAACGAAGCATTAGTACCCGCCGCCAACTACCAAGCCACCACCATTTTGGAGCGGGCCCTAGGAACCGACGATAACCAGCCCTCCTTTCGGGAAGAAAATATTTTCTATCGGGAATTCAGCGAAGTTGAACAACCGGATGGTGAGAAAAAAAGCATTCTCAGCCGTGTGTTTTATGCCGAGCGCTATGACGGCAAACAGATGCTTTCCCTGACGATTATCGATCGCTCCCAGGCGGGCATCAGTCAAATTGTGACCGCCAAATCTGCCGTTTGGAATTCCCAAGAGCGGGCCTGGGATTTCCGAGATGGCACGATTTATTTGGTGGCTCCCGATGGTTCCTACCGCGACATTTTGCGTTTTGAGCAACAACGGTTGCAGCTCCCCCGAACGCCCCTCGATTTGGCCGTGCGCGATCGCTTCTCCAATGAACTGAATATTGCCGAAGCTCAAGAGCGTTTGGCCATTTTGCGTCAGAGTGGCGAGCGAGCAGAAATTACCAAGCTAGAGCTACGAATTCAGCAAAAATACGCATTTCCCTTCATTTGCGTAGGCTTTGGTTTGGTGGGTTCAGCGCTGGCCAATCGTCGCCATCAACGCCTTGGCCGTGCCACCAGTTTTGGTGTGAGCGTGGTGGTCATTTTCGCCTATTATTTGTTGGCTTTCCTGATGGATGCCTTGGCCCGAACAGAGTTTCTGTCTCCGATGGTGGCGGCTTGGTTGCCTTTGTTGGTGGTTGGGGCGTTGGGGACGGGGCTGCTGGTGCGGGCGGCACGCTAAATTCCCCAGTTCAATTCAATTCAATTCAACTCAACTCAACTCAACTCAATTCAATTCAACTCAATCCAACCGTTCATCCAAAGCTAAATTCAACATGCAATTCGGGAACTTACCCAAATTGCCGAGATAAGGAGCTTGGAGGATATTTGAAAAGTATCTTGAAGCCCTGATCAAGTCCCAATCGTCGTGGGGAGCAAGGGGCTTAAGCCCCTTGTCTGGATTGATCGTTGGAGTTAGCAAAAATTCGTTTTGGGTTTTCAGAAATTTGCTCAGCAGTCCGAAAAATTTTGCCCCCGTTCATGAGTGCTATTGCCCCTGATTTTCGGTTTGAGTTAGTGGCTGAATGTTCCCAAACATCGGCCCGCGTTGGTGTTTTTCACACGCCCCACGGCATTGTGGAAACCCCTCGCTTTATGCCCGTGGGCACATTGGCCAATGTCAAAACCCTGTCGCCGGATCAAGTGGCCGCCACTGGGGCCCAGATGATTTTGTCGAATACCTATCACCTGCATTTGCAACCGGGTGAAGGCATCGTGCAGGCGGCGGGCGGACTGCACAAGTTTATGAACTGGCAGGGGCCGATTCTGACGGACTCGGGCGGGTTTCAGGTGTTTAGCCTCAGTGAAATGCGGCAAATTAGCGATCGGGGCGTGACGTTTCGATCGCCCCACGACGGCAGCATTATTGATTTCACCCCCGAAAAATCCATTCAAATTCAAAACGCCCTCGGATCCGATGTGATCATGGCGTTTGATGAATGTCCGCCCTACCCAGCCACCCGCGAACAGGTGGAAAAGGCGACCGATCGCACCTACCAATGGCTGCTGCGGTGCATCGAGGCCCATCAGCGTTCTGATCAAGCCCTATTCGGCATTGTTCAAGGGGGAACCTACGCGGATTTGCGAGCCAAGGCGGCGGCGGATTTGGCGGCCCTGGATCTGCCCGGCTACGCGATCGGGGGGGTGAGCGTGGGGGAACCGCCGGAACTGATTGAGCACATCGTGAAAGCGACCACGCCCCTGTTGCCTCCCCACAAATTGCGCTACTTGATGGGGGTGGGGACTTATCGAGAAATGGCCCAGGCGATCGCCGCCGGGATTGATGTGTTTGATTGCGTGATTCCCACAAGACTGGCGCGGCATGGGGCGGCCCTGGTGCAGGGTGAGCGTTGGAACCTGAAAAACGCCCAATTCCGGGAAGATTTCCGGCCGCTGGATGAAACCTGCCCTTGCTACACCTGCCAAAACTTCAGCCGCGCCTACATTGGCCACCTAATCCGCGCCAAGGAAATTTTGGGCTACACGCTGCTGGCAATCCACAACGTGACGGAGCTAATCCGATTCACGCAGCGGATTCGATCGGCTATTTTGGCGGGCAATTTTGCCGATGAATTTGCCCACTGGTTGCGCCCGGCTGATGACCTGGCCGCCGCCGCCCGACTCGATGATTGAGCATCCACCCATGATCCACGGGCGATCGCCAGCAGAAGCGCGATCAAGTGGGGCGATCGCACCATGGCCCGCCCAAAACCAGCGTCTAAAATAGATCAATTCAATGCTCTCGGGAGATGCCGATCGTGAACTGGCGCGGAACGACGACAACTTGGCGCGATCGCCTGTTTGGTGCTTTGGTCTATGCCCTGCCGCTGGTGGATGTGGAGAGGTTTAGTAACTCCATCTTCGGAGAACTGCCATTTTTGCAGGTGTTGTATGTGCCGCTGCAGCCCCTGCTTCAGCTCTACCAAATTCCCTTCATGAGCTTCATCATCTTTTTGGTGCTGTTCCTGTTGGTGGTTCGTAACAGCAACATCAGCTATTTCATTCGCTTCAACACCATGCAATCGATTCTGATTTCGATTTTGGTGTCACTCTGTAGCCTAGTAATTGGCGTGATCTTCCAGCCAATGGGGGGGTTCATTGAGGAGACCTTGGGCAGCACGGTGTTCTTGGGAGTTGTAGCGGCAGCCATTTACTCGATCGTCCAGTCGGCTTTGGGGCGCTTGGCAGAAATTCCCAGCCTCTCGGAAGCGGTGCATATGCAGGTGCGCTAATCGCTGTTCACGGCATCGGGGCGATCGGGAGAATTCGGGCGATCGGGCAGCCCCTCGGTGGGGTATGATATACAGCCCGTGAATCCTTGTCGATCGGCAACAGCGGGGCCCTCAGCATTGCCCCCCAGTCAGCCCGATCGACCATTCTATTGTCCGCAAGGAACTACCCATCCATGTCTGCAAATCGCCTCTACGAAACGATGTACATCCTGCGCCCCGACCTCAACGAAGAGGCCGTGGATGCCAACATCAACAAATATCGGACGATGCTGACGGAGCAAGGAGCCACCGGCCTCGAAATCCAACACCGTGGCAAGCGCCGGTTGTCCTATGAAATCAACCGTTGCCGCGAAGGCGTGTACATCCAAATGAACTATGAACACGCCACCGGCAGCCACATCGCCCCCATGGAAAAGGCCATGCGCCTCAGCGAAGACGTGATTCGCTACCTGACGATTAAGCTCGATCCTCGCAAGGTGAAGGCCGCCGCCGAAGCAGAATCGGCTGCTTAAATCCCAAGCTCGATCGAGTGGGGTTTGAACTTCCATTCAAACCAAAACAACTTAAGGGCCAGGGCGTGGGAGCTACCGCGCCCTTTTTTGCGCCCGTGGTTTTGCCCAAACCCTGATCCCAGCCAGCCAACTTTTTGGGAAATCGTTACTCTAGGGCCAGGGAAATCGATCGAACGTATCCGTTCCGCAGCGTCGGGCTGGCTCCGTGAAGATACATCCCTGATTTTGCAGCAGTGCTGGCCTGAAGATTTGCCCAATTGACTTGATCAAAATTCAGTTCATTAGACTGAAAGCTGAGCCAATCCGGCTCAGTCGAGTCAACTCCATTGGCTAACCTCCGTTGGCTAACCTCCGTTGGCTAAGCTCAGTTCGTTCAGTTCATTCAATTCCAAGCCCAAAATTAACAAACGGCGGATGCAACCTATGGGTGGGGTGATGGGGAAACCACAAGATCAAAATCAGTTCAGAACCCAAAGCCATTCGCTGCGATCAGGCAACGGCAACGCCCCCGGCTGGTTGGCTTGGGTGGCGGCCCTGCTGCTGTGGCTACCGGCAACCACGGCCTGGGCCGCGCCCGGGCCGATCATGGGTTCTGTTTTTGGCAATTTGTTTGCGGGCAATCGCCCCGAAAACTTGGGTGCAGTGGCGGGTCAACTTCGCCCCTGTCCCAACAGTCCCAATTGCGTCAGCAGCCAAACCCCGATCACGGATTTGCAACACACGATCGCCCCGCTCCAGATTATGGGCGATGCTGATCATGTTTTTGCGGCCCTGACCGAGTTGGTGAAAGCGACGGAACGCACCACCGTGATTACTGAATCGCCCAATTATCTCTATGCAGAATTCACCACACCGCTGCTGGGGTTTGTGGACGATGTGGAATTTTTGCTGGATGGAGAAACCAATCAAATTCAGGTGCGATCGGCTTCGCGATTGGGAGAATCAGACTTGGGACTCAATCGTCAGCGCATCGAAACCCTGCGGGCCCAATTGACCCAAAAGCTAGCTTTGGAACAGGCGGCGGTGATCCTTACGCCCTCGAATTCAACTCTTGAGAATTCAACTCTTGAGAATTCAACTCCTGAGAGTTAATTTCCTCATAATTCAGCCCCTGAATGAGTTTTCTGAGAGGATGTCTGCCAAGCCCAAACTGCTACCTTTCAGGTCTCACCGATCAACAAAGACAAGGGGCTTAAGCTCCTTGCCCCTAAGACTACGAGTGCTTTGCCAGGATCCCAAGTTACTCCTCAGGCATCCTCTAAACCCATGGGCTAATTTGGGCTAATTTGGGCGAATTTATGCCCTAGATTAGTCCCCTGATTCCTGAAAACAGAACCATTGCAGAGGATTGCAATAGACCGAACCTATGGGTGCATCGGCCACAAAGCAAGACACAATTGCCGCGATCGCCACGGCAATTGTGCCGCAACAGGGCAGCGTTGGCATTGTGCGGATGTCGGGGCCCGAGGCCTGGGCGATCGCCCGGCGAATTTTTCGGGCCCCCGGCTCCCAACCCTGGGATAGTCACCGAATTTTGTATGGCTATTTGCACAATCCCCAAACGGGCGAAACCGTTGACGAAGCGCTGCTGTTGCTGATGGCGGCTCCGCGCACCTACACCCGCGAGGACGTGGTGGAACTCCACTGCCACGGGGGAATGATGGTGGTGCAACAAACGCTACAGCTCTGTTTGCAGCAGGGGGCGCGTCTGGGGCAACCGGGGGAATTTACGCTGCGGGCGTTTTTGAATGGGCGGATTGACCTGACCCAAGCGGAAAGCGTCGCGGACTTGGTGGGGGCCCAGTCACCCCAGGCGGCCCAGGCGGCCTTGGCGGGGGTGCAAGGGAAGCTGGCCCGGCCGATTCGCGATTTGCGATCGAACTGTATGGATTGGTTGGCAGAAATTGAGGCCCGTATTGATTTTGAAGACGATCTGCCGCCGCTGGATTTGCCCGCCGTGACGGCGGCCCTGCAAACCATCGCCAGCCAGATCGATCGCTGGTTGGCCACGGCCGATCGGGGTGAGCTGTTGCGCAGTGGGTTGAAGGTGGCGATCGTCGGGCGACCGAACGCGGGCAAGTCCAGCCTGTTGAACGCCTGGAGCCGCAGCGATCGGGCGATCGTCACGGAGTTGCCGGGAACCACACGGGACGTGGTGGAATCGCGGCTGGTGGTGGGCGGCATCCCGATCCAAGTGCTGGATACGGCGGGAATTCGGGAAACCGATGACCTGGTGGAAAAAATTGGGGTGGAGCGATCGCGGGCTGCGGCTCGATCGGCGGATTTGCTGTTGTTGGTGATCGAAGCGCCCCGGGGCTGGACGGGGGGCGATCGGGCCATCTATGAACAAATCCGCGCCGCCGACCCCGATCACCCCCTGCCGCCGACCGTTTTGGTGGTGAACAAAATCGATTTGGTGGCTCCGGAAACGATTTCGTCTCTGTTGCCCCAGGATTTTGCCCAAGTGGTTTACATGGCAGCGGCGGAAGGACGCGGTATTGACGATCTGGAGCAGGCGATTTTGCAAATTGCCCGATCGGGTCGGGTACAGGCGGCGGATTTAGATGTGGCGATTAACCAGCGACAAGCGGCGGCCCTGCTACGGGCCCAACAGGCGATCGGGCGGGTCTGCGAAACCATGGCCCAACAATTGCCCCTGGATTTTTGGACGATCGACCTGCGGGATGCGATTCAAGCCCTGGGGGAAATCACTGGCGAAGAGGTCACAGAATCCGTGCTCGATCGAATTTTCAGCCGGTTTTGTATTGGCAAATAATTGGCGAATAATTGGCAAATAATATTAAGCGGCTAATCAACAAATAGCGTTGAGTAGCTAATCCAAACCTTGATAGAGGGCGCTGATTGGAAACTCCAGATTCAGACTGGTTAGCATCACTTGATCGCCCGTTTGGTAAACCGTTAATTCCCAAGCACCATCGACCTGGCGGCGATAACAACTGACCAGGGGTTGATCCTGTGAAATTAATAGATATTCTGTTAGCGAATCCAGTTTTTGATAGTCCTCAAACTTTTGGGTGCGATCGAACAATTGGGTACTGGGCGAAAGCACTTCTCCAATCAATTTGGGATAGCGTTTGACCTGGCGATCCAGGCGATCGCGCGGGTCACAGGTGACAAAAATATCGGGATAGTAATAGAACTGATCTTGGTAGGCAACTTTGACATTGCCCGAATGAAACCGACAGTCCGAATTGCCCAAGTGCAAATTAATGAGCGTTAACAAATTGAGGGCAATTCGATCATGGTTATCCGTGCCGCCCGCCATCGCATCAACCAGCCCCTGACGATATTCGTGGCGGTGGGGGCTGGCTTGTTCTAGCTCTAAATAATCCGCAGGGCTGATGTAGTTAGGAACGGCAATCATGGCGGCGCGGCACGGCTTGGCTATGTCAATTTTAACCAGTCCCATTTAACCAATCCAATTTAACCAACCCAACGGGCCAAGCCGGAGCCGATCGCCCCTAGCAACTGCCCACTTGCAACCCGTCGGGCAACTCCAGCGTGTCTCCCAAGGTTGTGCCGTTGTGGTAAGCCGCCAACAAGACCTCACTGGTTTTGCCCCAGGCGATCGCCCCGGTGGCATCCAGCCCGATCGCCCCCAAATCGCGACCCCGATCGGCCGCTTCTGCCATCGACTTTTCAAAGGCCGCCGCCAAGCCCAGGCCGTCATCCACCCGGATCACAATCTTGGCCGCCAAGCATTCGTCCAAAATGTCTTCGCCAATGCCGGTGCAACTCACGCCCGCGTGGGCCGTGGCATAGTTGCCCGCTGGGGTGGCGGAGTCGCTGACCCGGCCAATGCGCTCAAAGCCTTTGCCCCCGGTGGAAGTGCCGGCCGCCACGCGCCCTTGCTGATCCAGCGCTACTACCCCAATCGTGCCGCGGCCCGCCGAGTCCGATCGGGAACCGGCCTCAACTTCGGCGATCGTGGCAGCCATCGATCGCTTGCTGAAGTTGTCCTTGCGCTCCTCGATCCACTCGTTGAGGCGCAAATCCGTTAGTGGGTTATAAATCGGCAGGGCCAGTTCTCGCGCCAACTCCGCCGACCCCACATCCGACAACACCCGATCGCTCTGGGTTTGCAAAAAGGCCGCCAGTTCGATCGGGTTTTGGATCCGCGACACATTAATCGTGCCGCTGAACCGTTGGGCACTGCCATCCATCAGGGATGCGCTCATGCGAATTTGCCCATCGGACTGCAACACTGACCCCGTACCCGCATTGAAGCGCGGCTCATCTTCCAACAACCGACAGCCCAGCACCACCGCCTCCTGGGCACTGGCCCCGGCCAACAAACGTTGATAGACCTGCTCCACAATGCCGGACAGCAGCGCTCGCACAGCAGCCACGCCCCCTTTGCCCTGGAGCGAGCTGCCCGCGCCGCCGTGGATGATCAATTTGGGTTGGGTGTTGGGTTGTGTAGATGCTTGACTCATGGCGGGTGATCGAACGGACGATCGCAAAAAGATCGCCTCAGATTGTCCGGCTTTGGGGGAGGCTTGTCCAGGGCTAGGAAGAGGGCGAAAGCCTTAGAAAATGACTGAAACGGGGCGATCGTGATTTGCTAACTCTTGATCAAATTCCAAACAGATATCGACCAAATCCCGATCACAGCGAAGCAAGGGGGCTAAACCCTTTGTCTGAACGCCTGGACAGAGCCAGGCCTTGACCTGCTGAATGTTGAATCTTGACCAGATCCCGATCGCGACTGGACAAGGGGTTTAGGGGGGACAATTCAAGTATCAATTTTGACGAGCCAGCCGCCGCCTTGGCCCGCAACGCCTCTCCGTTCCCATTCGGGAATCTTGCTCGTTCTCCAGCCAAGCAGGCTACAAATGTTCCAGAATCAGCGATTCTGAGGATTCAAGGCTAAGGTAGGGGGTGATCGCGGCGACTCTCACTCAATTACTGATCTCAAGCATCATCAATTCATAGCAATCCAGTGATCCGAGTAAATCTAAGGAGATCCGAAGAAATTCGAGGAGATTCAAGGAGATTCAAGGAGATTCAAGGAGATTCACGCGGATCAACGAAGCAATGATTTAGCATCTGACCGGCCCGGCCATCCTCATGACCATCCGCCCACCGTCGCCTGCGTTCCATGTTGGCTCAACCCTTGCTTAAAACCATCACGAAATGGATTCGCCTCCTGAATCGGTTATGGGCCGGGTCAGTGTTGCTGTCTTGGCGCGATGGGATAGCGATCGCCCTATTGGTGGCGGTGGTGGTGGTGACAGTGCGGGGGTTAGGCTGGATGCAGGGGACAGAGTGGGCCGCGTTTGATTTACTGGTGCGGTGGCGGCCGGCCCGTTTGGAGCAACGGGTGGTGTTGGTGGTGGTGACGGAAGCGGACTTGCGACTGTTTCGGCAATGGCCCCTCTCTGATGAAAAGTTGGCGGACTTGCTGGAAACGCTGGAAGAGTATGAACCCCGGATGATTGGGCTGGATTTGGTTCGGGATTTTCCCATGCCCCCGGGGAACGATCGCTTGGAAAAGTTGCTGCGCCAGTCCGATCGCCTGGTGGGAATCCGCAAGGTCAGTGGCGAGGGCATCGCGCCGCCACCGGCCTTGATTGACAAACCAGGGGCGATCGCCGCGTCGGATTTGCTGCTGGATCCCGATCGCAAAGTCCGACGGGCAATTTTGTCTTTGGCTGACCAGCAGGATCAAGCGGTCTTTGGTTTGGGAACCCAAGTGGCGCTGAACTATCTGGAGCGCCAGCCCAACCCGATCACGTTGGAAGCCCTCGACGAAGAAGCAGGCATCTATCAACTGGGTCGCGCCACCATCACCCCCTTTCAGGGCAACGATGGGGCCTATGTGGGGGCGATCGATGATGGCTATCAACTGTTGTTGGACTATCGCGGCTTGGCCTGTCCCACCGACAGCCAACGCAATTGTGGGTTTCAGGTTTACTCCGCCAATGATGTTTTAAATCGACGTGTGCCCCTGGATGCCCTCTACGATCGACTGGTGTTGGTGGGAGTCACGGCGGAAAGTCTGGGCGATCGGTTCTATACCCCCTACAGCGACACAGACCAGGGCCCGCAACTGACCTCCGGCGTGGAAATTCATGCCACGATCGCCAGCCAACTGCTGTCGGCGGCGATCGACGGCTGGCCCCTCCTTCAGGTTTGGAGCGACTCCTGGGAAATGGGCTGGATTGTGCTTTGGACGGTGGGAGGCACGCTGCTGGGCTGGACTCTGCGTCAACCGTTGCTGCTGTTTGCCATGACGGCTTTGGGCATCGTGGCCATTCTGGCGGCCGCTTGGCAAGCGTTGCAATGGATGGTTTGGATTCCGCTAGTGCCGCCGGTTTTGGGGCTGGTGGGTGGTTCCTTTGGGGCCTCGTTGGGGTTGGCGGCCAAAGAACGGCGTGATCGACAAACCATCACCGAGCTGTTTGAGCGCTACGTTACGCCGCAGGTGGCCCAGGTGATTTGGCAAAGCCGCCACCAAATTGTGCGGCGCGGGGAATTCATTGGGCAGATTTTGCCAGCCACGGTCATGTTTGCGGATTTGGTGGGGTTCACATCGATCGCGGAATCCAACCCACCGGAAATTATCTTTCCCTGGCTGAATGAGTATATGCAGTCCATGACCCAAAGCGTGCTCGATCGCAACGGCATCGTGAACAAGTTCATTGGCGACGCAATCATGGCCCTGTTTGGCGTACCGGTTCCCCAATCGCGCGATCACCAGGTGGGTGACGATGCGATCGCTGCCGTCACCTGTGCCGTGGAGATGGGTCAACGGCTCCAGCGCTTAAATCAACAGTGGCGCGATCGAGGCCGCCCCACCGCCGCCATCCGGATTGGTATCGCTTCGGGCCCCGTCATGAGTGGTTGCATTGGCAATGTCCGCCGGTTGGAATACACCGTTATTGGGGACACTGTGAACATAGCCGCCCGATTGGAAAGTTATGACAAATCCTTTGATGGAGGACTTTGTCGCATTTTCATTGAAGAAGAAACCTATCGCCATGTGCGCGACCGCTTTCCCACCCGATTCATTGGCCCAGTTACCCTTAAGGGGCGAGAACGGGCCACAAATATCTATCAAGTGCTGTTACCTTTGCAGCCAGATGATCTCAACAAAACCCCTTAGAATGCTCGCTGCAACCCCTGCTTTCCCAAGTTCTGGGAGAGCAAGGTTCAACCGGCCCCATCAGCCCAAGAATGGAAAAAGACTCGCATCACTCGGTCGGCAGGTTTTGAAAATGGTGCGGGTGAAAGTGGTGTGGGATCGAACAATCTCGATCCATTCTGTCCAAGCTCTCCTAGCTCAGGCTATCCCAGTGCCCGTGGGACTTTTGGACAAAAACCAGCATTATTCAGCCATTTCTGAAGTATTTTAGAACCACTTTTCAAGTTATTTTGCCGGCTGGCTCTTGGGTCATTTTTCCTAGTCATTTTCTTCAGTCATTTTTTAAAGGCATTTTGCTGCTTTTTTCAAAACCCACTTCCAAGCCCATTTCCAAGCCCACTTCCAAGCCCACTGAACCGCATCCCGTGGCAATGGCCCAATCCCGATCGCCCACTCAGCCACTGACTAACTAGCCTGCTCGGTCACCGATCACAGGAGCCACGGAGCCAAACCGGCTTGATCGGCCGTCGGCCCAGCGGCCACCAGCCCCCTGACCCAGACCTCAAGCGAGATATAAAAGGGTGCAATTTTCGCTCATCACCTAAAATGTGACCTTGTTCAACACCAGGCAAAAGGGGGCGAATATTTTTGGACGAATACCCTTGAGCCAAGATATTCCTCCAAAGATCTTTGCTATTCCATCACCTTGATGACAGCAGTGGCATCCGGTCTGCCTTGGTGACGAATGACCAAGATATTTTCTGTTGATTGCCGATTGCTTGCCGATTGCTTGTGTGTTGCTTGCCTGTTAATTGCCTGTTGAAGACCTGCCAATCACCTATTGATCGCCCGTTGATGCCTATCAATCCCCCGTTGACGGCCTGTCAATTGCCTGTGGATCGGATGATGATCCCCGCCGATTGCCATCGATCGTCCAGTTGATCGCTCACCTGCCAACTGTCTGTCGGGAGGTTACCAACCACCCCGAAGACCCAACAATCACGCGGCGGCCCAGTCGCTTTGTGCTTATTTGGTTTTGTCTATGAAGATGCCTTGGCTACCCACGATCGTTGCGAGCGGAACTGTTGTTGCGATTTTGGCCGGCACTTGGCTATTTGATCAGGCCGATCGTGATCGCCGTTTATACGATCGACGATCGCGCATTTCGGCGGAGCTGACGGCCCTGGAAACCCAAATTCAAAGCAACCTGAAGGTGCGGGCCATGCTGGGCTACAGCCTCGCCACCTACATTGCCACTGAAGGGCGGCTCAACACCGCAGCATTCAACGCCTTTGCCGGTTCAATCATTGCCGATGATCCGGCCATCCAAGCGGTGCAGGTGGTTCAGGGGCCGCGGGTTGTATACCGCTATCCCCCGTTGCCCCCTGCCGAAATTAGCCCCCGAGTTCCCACTTCAGCCGCTTGTCCGCCCCAGTCGATCGCGGCGGGTCGATCGCGGGCCCCCTCTTGGACATTAGCCACGGATTTACCCTGGAACTTAAATCCCGTCTGTCTCCCCCGTCTTCAGTTCGATCGCCCCCGGCCTCTGCTTCTCATTAACACCACTATGCCCATTCGTCAGTTGGCTTCCTTGGGTCAACCCCCGATCCAAGTGCAAGTGGCGATCAAGGTCAACCAAGTGGTGGAAGATTTGCGCGCCAATCGCCAATCGTCAGTCCATCTGGCCGTGTGGGTGCGGGGCCAAGCTTTGGAGCGGCAATTTGGGGAATTAATTTTGGCTCGCCAGCAACCGGTGCGATCGTTCCTGCAAGTGGGCAACAGCCATTGGGAGCTGGCGGCCTTGCCCCGAGATGGTTGGGTGC
The DNA here is from genome assembly GCF_043235035.1 of Limnothrix redekei LRLZ20PSL1. NCBI lineage: Bacteria > Bacillati > Cyanobacteriota > Cyanophyceae > Pseudanabaenales > Pseudanabaenaceae > Limnothrix > Limnothrix redekei. The sequence continues at coordinate 183,695 of NZ_JAZAQF010000012.1, forward strand.
TGTACTCGCGTCGATCGCTCTGGACTTGGTTAACTGGCTGTGGCTTGGCGATCATTGGCGGTGTGCAGATTTATCGCTGGATGCAGTTGCCCGCTCGCCTGGCCGATCGGGCGCAATCCAACGAAGATCGCTGGCAACTGGTGCTCCAGGGCAACAATGACGGCATTTGGGATTGGAACCCCAAGTCCGATGAAGTGGTCTACTCTAGCCGCTGGAAATCTATGTTGGGCTATCAAGCCGATGAAATTGGCAACCGCCGATCGGAATGGATTTCTAGAGTGCATCCCGATGATTTGGGTCGCGTTTTGCGGGGCTTTGACGATTATGTCAACCGCAAAATCAATGAATATTCCATGGAATATCGGCTGCGATGCCGCGATGGCCAATACAAATGGATTTCGGCCCGAGGCCAAGCCCAGTGGGATCGCCGGGGACAAGTGCAAAGAATGGTGGGATCCATTACCGACATTGACAAACGCAAGCGCTCAGAAGCAGCCCTCCGAGAAAGCGAAGAACGGTTTCGGGCGATCGTGGAACAGGCCGCGATCGGGATTTGCCAAATTGACCCCAACGGCCGCTATTTACATGTCAATCAGCGGTTCTGTAACCTCCTGGGCTACACAGAAGCAGAACTTTTGCAGCAAACTTTTCAGGATTTGACCTATCCCGGCGACTTGGCTGAAAACCTCAAACAATCCCAGCGGCTGTGGCGAGGCGACATTTCCTCCTTTTCTCTGGAAAAACGCTACCTGCGCAAAGACGGTCAGCTCCAGTGGGTGAATGTGACCGTTTCCCTGGTGCAATCTGCCAGCGACGCGCAGCCCTACACCCTGGCTTTGGTTGAAGACATCAGCGCCCGCAAACAGGCGGAAGAACAGTTAACCTACAACGCGTTCTACGATGCCTTGACGGGGCTGCCCAATCGAAACTTATTTGTCGATCGGCTGAAAGTTTGCCTCAGCCAATCCCAACGCCACGCCAATCGGATGTTTGGGGTGTTGTATGTGGACCTCGATCGGTTCAAAGTGGTCAACGACAGCCTAGGACACCATGCGGGCGATGAACTCTTGGTGCAAATTGGCCGCCGTCTGCAAAGTTGCCTGCGGTGCAACGACACCGTGGCCCGGCTGGGGGGCGATGAGTTTGCCGTGATTTTGGACGATGTGGGCACAAGTGAGGAGGCCCTGTGGGTAGCAGATCGGGTGCAGGAACACCTGAAACAGCCCTTTCACATTCATGGCCATGACTTCTACACCAGCGCCAGCATTGGCGTGGCCCTCAGCCAGGATCCCGCCACCCAACAGCCCTACGCCAACTGGCAAAACCTCATGCGCGATGCGGATATTGCCATGTATCGCGCCAAGGCCAACGGCAAGGGCTGCTCCCAAGTCTTTGAGCCAATGTTGCACCACAGCACCCTCACGCAGTTGCAGATTGAAAGCGATTTGCGCCAAGCTCTCAGCAACAACGGTTTAGAGGTCTATTTCCAACCGATCGTCCGCATTCAAGATCTGCGGTTGGTGGGCTTTGAGGCCCTGGTGCGCTGGAATCACCCCCAACAGGGTTGGATCTCGCCGTCCGTGATGGTGGCCGCAGCAGAGGAAACGGATTTGATTGTGCATTTGGGGGAATGGGTGTTGGCGGCGGCCTGCGCCCAACTGCAACAGTGGCGATCGCGCTGGCATCGGGATCATAGCCATCTCCCCCTCTCCATTAGCGTCAACATTGCGGGGCGACAGTTTGCCCAAGCAAATTTGGTGCAGCAGATTGAACGAACCCTGATGGAAACGGGCTTGCCGCCGGCCTGTTTGCGCATTGAGGTGACCGAAAGTGTGATTGCGGAGCGGGTCGATTCGGTGGTGGATAAGCTGGCACGGCTCAAGGCGTTGGGGGTGCAATCCTGCATTGATGATTTCGGCACGGGCTATTCTTCCCTCAGCCGGTTGCAGCAGTTCCCCATCAACGCCCTCAAGGTCGATCGCTCCTTCGTGAAGGATCTGCCCTACTCGGAAGACAGCGCCGCCATTGTGCGGACGATCGTGAACTTAGCCCGCAGTTTGAACATTCACACGGTGGCCGAGGGCATTGAAACCCCAGAACAGTTGCAATGTCTAGAACAGTTGGGCTGTGACTATGGCCAGGGCTTTTTGTTTGCCAAACCCATGCAGGCGGCCGCGGCGGAAGAATTGTTGAGGGGCGATCGGGTGCTGTCGGTCATTCGGCCCCAGTTAGGCCTGAATTAGCAGGATCAGCCCCAGTTAGGGCCCCTTTGGCGGCGGCAATCAGCGATCGAAAAAAGGGATGATTCAAATCCACCGGCTCGGCGGTTTCCCGGTTGGGGCCGAGTAAGCCGGTGGATTCGCCATCAACCAGGGCCAGCACTTTGCCCTCGGGGTTGCGGATTCGCAATTCCGGTTGGCCGTCCCGATCGCCCCAGGCGCAGTTGTAGGGGCGATCGCGGAAGGTAAAGCTAGCCCGCTTGGGATTCGGGGGAGCAAGGTGATCAAGCCCCTTGTCTGGCACGGCGGCCGTTACGGCCGGATCGTAGGTAACTGGGCGATCGGCGACGACGGGCGATCGAACCGGGGCACTACCAGCCACAGCGGGCCGGATCGCCACCACGTCCAATTCCAAATTCACCGCGCCGTTCCAGTGGTTCTCCTTGAGCTGATAGGCCACATCCACCACGGGCGGTAACGGAAACGCATCGCCCCAACGCCAGGCGATCGCCTCCATTTGGCCCGTCCCATCGGACACCGTGAGCCGCAGATGCTTGCGATCCTGGCCCAACTGCCGCTGACCCACCACCTGCAACCCTGGCGACCAAAACACCGGGTCGGGGTTGCCAATGCCGCAGGGGTGCAGCATGTCGATTTGTTCGTAAAGTTCCCCGTCCAACTCGCTTAGGCTGGCCCGTACATCGGGCTGCACCAGCGGGCAAATATGCTCCGGTTGCAGGCAGGTTTGGGCAAATTCCCGCAACCGCGCCTCAAAGGCCGGCAAATTGGCCGCCGGGAGCGAAAAGCCGCCCGCCGCTCGGTGGCCGCCATGCTTGGTCAGCAGGTCTTTGCAATATTCCAGGGCTTCAAAGACGTTGAATTCCGGGATACTGCGGGCGGAACCGCGCACCTGCTCGGGGTTTTCCTCTTCGTAAGTGCCGATGAACACGGGTGCGCCGTAACGCTCCACCAACCGGGAGGCGACAATCCCGATCGTCCCGTGGTGCCAATCCGGTTGCACCACCAGCATCACCCGCGCCGCCTTCAGATCCAAGTCGCTGGCTTGATACCAGGCGTGGGCTTCCTGCTCAATTTGGTTGCAAATTTGTTGGCGCTTCTGGTTGATTTCCTCGCACTGCATGGCCCGCTCCAGGGCCTCACCGCTGTCATCGGTGGTCAGCAGGTCGATCACCACGTCCGGCTGGTGAATCCGCCCCACGGCGTTGATCCGCGGCCCGAGCCGAAAGCCGATCGCCTCCGGTTTCAGGGGGCCTTTGCTGGTGCTGGCCGTGGCGTTGCCGTCCCCTTGCCCATCATCGGCCACGCTGATCCCCGCCACCTGTTGCAGGGCGCGAATCCCGGGCACGGTGGAAAAGGGCAGCAAACTGAGGCCCCGCCTGACCCAGCGCCGATTCACGCCGGTCAGGGGCGCAAGATCGGCGATCGTCCCCAGGGTGAACAGTTGCAACAGGGATTTCCACGGGGCCGATCGCTCCATCCGCTGGGCCAACGCCACGGCCAACACGTAAGCCACGCCGACCCCGGCTAATCCGGCGTAGGGCGAGGCCGGATCGATTAATTTCGGGTTCAGGATCGCGTTGGCGGGCGGAATCCGGGGCGGCACATCGTGGTGATCGGTCAGGATCACGGTTAACCCCAACTCCCGGGCCCGGGCGATCGGCTCGTAGGCGGCGATTCCGTTGTCCACCGTCAGGATCAGGCTGATCCCGTTTTGGTGAAACTCCTCCACGATCCGCTGATTAATCCCGTAGCCATCGGTCATCCGGCTGGGGATCGAGGCGGTCACATCGGCTCCCAAATGGCGGAAGGCGCGGATCAGCAGGGCGGTGCTGGTCATGCCGTCCGCGTCGTAGTCGCCGCAAATTCCGAGCCGATCGCCCCGTTCGATCGCCTCCGCCAACAGATCCAGCGCCGGGGCCAGGTCGGGAAACTCCGCGATCGGGCTGGGCAGTTCCGCCAAATCCGGGTCGAGAAACAGCTCGGCCAGCTCCGGCGTATCGATGCCGCGATTGATCAGCACCTGCGCTAACAGCGGCGACAGGCCCGTGGCCGCTGCAATCTCAGCGGCGCGATCGGCATCTTCCGGGGCGATCGCCCAGCGCGTGGCTCTCATGATTTAGCTCCGGAATGTGCAGAAAACGAATCAACCCTTACGCCATCACCATGCCGCCATCCACGTTAATCGTTTGGCCCGTGATGTAGGCCGCCGCCGGATCCGCCGCCAAAAAGGCCACCGTACCCGCAATTTCCTCGGGCTTGCCGTAGCGACCCAACGGAATCGCCTTCAGGATGCCTTCGCTGTCCAGGCCTTCGGTCATGTCCGTGGCGATGAACCCCGGGGCGATCGCATTCACCGTAATTCCCCGCGCCGCCAGTTCCTTGGCCACCGTCTTCGTGAAACCAATCACGCCCGCTTTGGCGGCGCTGTAGTTGGCCTGGCCCGGGTTGCCCATTTGCCCCGCCACGGAAGCGATGTTGATGATCCGGCCAGACTTTTGCTTCAGCATCACTTTGCTGACGGCCTTCGTGCCCAAAAACACGCCGGTCAGGTTCAGGTCAATCACCGCCTGCCAGTCTTCCAGCTTCATCCGCAGCAGCAGCGTATCGCGGGTAATCCCGGCGTTGTTCACCCACACATCGACGCGGCCCCATTTGTCCAAGGTGGCTTGCAACAGCGCATCCACCTCGTCCGACTTGGATATGTCGGCTTTCACGGCGATCGCTTCGCCCCCATTCCCGGCAATTTCCGCCACCAAGCTCTCAGCCGCCCCGCTGGAAGCCGCATAGTTCACCACTACCTTGGCCCCTTCGGCGGCCAGGGCGAGGGCCGCAGCTCGGCCAATTCCCCGAGAAGCCCCGGTTACAACAGCCACTTGGTTTTGCAGGCGGGTTCCAGTCACGGTTACAAGCTCCCAAAAACAGATTTCAGACAACAAAATTCAATACGAAAATCCACCCGTAGGGGCGCACCGCGTGCGCCCAGCCCCCACCCGAATTGATCGAACCGGAGGGCGCACGGCGGTGCGCCCCTACAGGAATGCGGGTCGGGTGATCGATTAAGGTTGGGTCGATCGCGCCGCGTAATGGGCCTGTACATCGGCGATCGAGAACAGCGCCTCAAAAGCCAAGCCATGTTGCGCGTAAAGTTCCGCGCCGCCCTGCTGGCGATCAACCACGGCCAAGACCCGATCGACCTTGTAGCCCGCTTCCCTCAGGCGATCGACCGCCTTCAGGGCCGACCCACCCGTCGTCACCACATCTTCGAGCACCACCACCGATGACCCCGGCTCCAACGCCGGCCCCTCGATGTAGGCCATCGTGCCGTGGCCCTTGGCTTCCTTGCGGATGATCAGGGCAGAAATTGGGCGGTTTTCCAGCGCCGACACCACACTCACCGCCGACACCAACGGGTCAGCCCCCAGGGTCAACCCGGCCACCGCCGCCGCGCCCGTCGGCACTTGCCCCAACAGCAACCGCCCCAAGGCTAACGCTCCCTCAGGATGCAGCGTCACCGGTTTGCAGTTGATGTAGTAGGTGCTTTTTTGGCCCGAAGAGAGGGTGAAATCGCCTTCGCGATAGGCGCGATCGCACAGCAAATCCAACAGGCGATCGCGCAATTCAGCCTCACCGGCAGTGGCGGCCCAGTTCCCAGCGGTAACGGTCATGGCGACAGATGGAGCGACAGGACGAAGCAAACGAATAGCAACAAAAATTGCGACTCCCTATCCTACCGCGCCGGGTACGCACCACCGATCGTCACCGGTTGACCGGGCGATCGACCCAAACACCCATCTCCGGGCGATCGCACCACCACCTCCGTAGGGGCGCAAGGCGTTGCGCCCTCCGGCTTGCGGGGATTTAACCTGCATTAATCCGGCATCACCAGCCCCTTGCTGGCCAGCCACTCCGCGTTATAGAGCCGCGACTGATACCGCGACCCGCCATCGCACAGCACCGTCACGATCGTGTGGCCCGGCCCCAGTTTTTCCGCCAGCTTCACCGCCGCTCCCACATTGATGCCCACGGAGCCGCCCATAAACAGCCCCTCCTTTTTCATCAACTGAGCCAGCACCGCCAACGCCTCCGGATCCGTCACCCGAATCGCATCATCGATCGGCACGCCCTCCATATTCGCCGTCACCCGCGAATTCCCGATTCCTTCGGTGATCGAGCTGCCTTCCATTGTCAGCTCCCCGGTTTTCGCGTAGCTGTAGAGCGCGCTGCCCATCGGATCCGCCAGCACCATTTGCGCTTGGGGGCTCTGCTCCTTCAGAAACATCGCCACCCCTGCATAGGTGCCGCCCGTGCCCGTCGCCGCCACCCAAGCGTCCACCGTGCCGTCCGTTTGCGCCCAAATCTCCGGCCCCGTCGTTTCGTAGTGGGACTGACGATTAGCCAAATTGTCGAACTGGTTGGCCCAAATGGCGTTCGGGATTTCCGTCGCCAACCGGCCCGACAGCTTCACATAGTTATTAGGATCGCGGTAGGGCACGGCGGGCACGGTCTTCACTTCCGCCCCCAGCGTCCGCAGCAGGTCGATTTTTTCCTGGGACTGGGTATCGGGAATCACGATCAGGCACTTGTAGCCCTTAGCGTTGCAAATGTGGGCGAGGCCAATGCCCGTATTGCCCGCCGTGCCTTCCACGACCGTGCCGCCGGGTTTCAGCAACCCGCGCCGTTCCGCATCTTCAATAATGTAAAGGGCCGCCCGATCTTTAACCGACCCACCAGGGTTCAAAAATTCCGCTTTACCCAGGATTTCGCAGCCGGTTGCGTCACTAAAGCTGTTGAGCCGGATCAGCGGAGTATTACCAACTGTCCCGACGAATCCATTTTTGATATCCATTGCTCGGGGTCTAACGGCGATTTGGTGACTCAATTTACGGTGAGTTTGACTCGTTTATTCACAGTACCGGAACTTGGGAGTTGTACCTAGAGTCAAATCCCAGGCGATCGCCCCTTGATTGACCCACCCAAGTTATCCATGCTAGCGTCAAACGGCAGTCTGTCCAAATAATCTGTGATCCATGACACAGGTTTGAATCCACCGAGCCAACTCAAAAGAAATTCATCAAAATCTATCAGTTGCCCAAAGTCTTTAGGCTGATTCCACCTGAGTCTTCATGCATTGTCTCCATGCTTGGAATGACATGCCTAGAACTATTGGTTTTGGTGATTACAAAATCAATAGCAAAGTGAAGAAACTTTTTGGCAATTCGTCAAGAAATTTCATCAGTCGTGGTTAGACAACCTCAAGGTAGACGTTTTTAGCTGAAGGGCAATTAGACCAAGTTTGGATTGTTTTGAGTAGACACTTGATTGGATTAAGTCGCTTTATGTCATTGATAAACGACATGGACAAATTGCAACTTTCACTATCTCGTAGTCAACGCTTAATCGATCGGCTCTGGTCTTTAAGTCCAATTGAAGCAGGGCGATCGAGCGGGGGAACCAGCCTAAACTTTGGGGCGAATCTTGTGCTGCAAGAAGGCTACTTCCAAGCCTAGCCCGTCAGCTAACCTCGTCAGCCAATGGAAGGAGAATCGAACATGCTAGAGCAAATCGGAAACCTAGACGCTTGGATTGCCGGAATTGTCTTCATCACCGTCATTGTGGTGATCATGACGGAATGGATTCACCTCACGGTTGCAGCCTTTTTGGGAGCGCTGGTGTTGGTGTTTGCCCACGTAATGAGCTTGAAAGAGGCGATCGGGTATATCAGTCAGAGCCACGGAACCCTCGCCCTCTTCTTGGGGGTCATGATTTTGGTGCGAGCCTTTGAACCCACCAAAGTTTTTGACTATCTAGCCACCCAAATGGTGATTTTGGCCCAAGGCAAAGGCAAAAATTTACTGTTAGGGATTGTGGGCATCACAACGCCCATTTGTGCTGTTTTGCCAAACGCCACCACAGTCATGTTGTTGGCTCCTTTAATTCCCCCATTGGCAGAAGAAGTGGGCGTAGATTTCGTGCCCCTTCTGATTTTGATGGTTTTTGTGGCCAACAGTGCTGGCCTTTTAACCATTGTGGGTGACCCAGCCACCTACATTGTTGGGGACGCAGTAAATTTAACCTTCACCGAATACCTAACTCGCCTCAGCCTAGGGGGTGCTGTGGCGATCGGGGTGCTTGTTTTGCTGCTTCCTATTTTGTTCCGAACCACTTGGAAGAAAGAGCTGAAAAATCTGGACGACTTGCCCCATCCCAAAATTAATCACCCGCGCACATTAGCCTTTGGTGGTCTGATTGTGCTGCTCGTGTTGGTCTTTTTTGTGATTGGTGAGTCATTGCCCATTCCTGTTTCTCCCGCCGCCGTTGCCCTCCTAGGTGCTGCGTTAGCCTTGCTCTTAGCCCATCACAGCAAAATTGACACCGTTAATAACATTTTGCGAGATGTGGATTGGAGCACATTGCTGTTTTTCATGTCCATTTTTGTGCTGATCGGCGGCTTGCAAAAAACTGGCGTGGTCAGTCTTTTGTCAGGAGCCTTGGCAGCCATGCTCGGAACCAATATTTTCTTGGGTTCGATCGCCCTCATTTTCTTTGTGGGCTTGGTGTCTAGCGTTGTTCCCAATATTCCTTTGGTCGTGGCAATGGTTCCCCTGCTCAAGGAATATGTGGTGAATGTAGGGATGGCTGGGCCAGAAATTTTGGCGCAGGATTATTCTGGGAGCTTTCCTCCGCAAGTGTTGCCCCTGTTCTACGCAATGATGTATGGCGCAACTCTGGGAGGTAACGGAACCCTAGTCGGTGCATCTTCCAACATTGTGGCGGCTGGAATTGCTGAATTGCACGGCAAAAGTATCTCTTTTCATCGCTTCTTAAGGTATGGAATTCCGGTGATGCTAGCCCAACTAGTTGCCGCTTCTTTGTATATGATAGTGCGGTTTTTGCTGCCGGGTCAGTCTTGAGTTTAGTTTCTCGATGATAATGACTGAGTGAGAAAGTGGGTTGGTGGTCGCCAGCCCATTTTTTATGATAGTTTTGATTGTGTTCAGTATGAGTAAAATAGAGTATTGATGTTAGTTTCAAATATAGATTTTAGAGCTGGTCTTGGCTAGTTAATATACAACAGGATCATGCATTTTAGCGTTAATGTCTTTGCCTTTTATCCATAAGACTTTGAGACTGCATAATGAATTGTTAGATGATTTTAACGTGAATTCGGGATAAGGGGAGCGAAGGAAAGACGGGGCTGGTTAAGCTGAGGCATTAACCAAAACAACACTCAGCCCAACCCCGCCATGCTCAGTCTAGAAGCTCTGTTCTGCAAAATCGATGA
>NZ_JAZAQF010000003.1:0-480 GCF_043235035.1 Limnothrix redekei LRLZ20PSL1
CGAACTGATCGGCGGCGTCCCCTCGCCCGACCTTCAGGATGGCCTCGAGATGGCGCATCTGGACGCCGACCGGCGCGCGGACAGGCCCTGACGGGACGACCCAGCCATTACCGATGCCGCGCAGGCTGTCGACAACGATCAGCGCATAATCGACAGTCAGCCGGGCGCTCTGAAAACCGTCATCCATGATGATGAGATCGGCGCCTTCGGCCACCAGCGTTTCGGCACCGGCGATCCGACGGCGGGAAATGACGGTGAGCGCCTCGCGGGCGAGCAGCAGCGGTTCGTCGCCAACGGCGGTGGACCGGTGATGATGGCTGTCGACGACCGTGGTGACATCGAGCGAGCCGCCGTAACCGCGGCTTAAGAAACCCGGCTTCAGGCCCTTGGCCTTGGCGGCGCGGGCAATGGCAATTGCGGTCGGGGTCTTACCGGCACCGCCGACGGTGAAATTGCCGACGCAGATGACGGGAACCGGCA
>NZ_JAZAQF010000020.1:0-474 GCF_043235035.1 Limnothrix redekei LRLZ20PSL1
CTGGGTTTCAAACCAGGAATAGTGCCCAGCCTTGTGCCTCATCCTGATCTCCAGGCTGTAAGGGGTCCCATTATGGAGATGTTCGTTCACTGCCGCCTGCATTGCTTGCAGGTCTTCTGGGTGCAGCACATTAGAAACCCAGCTTTCAAATGTGGCAGGTATCTCGCCTGGCTCATAGTCCAGCAGTTGAAAGAACCGTTCGCTCCACCACTCCTCTCCCGTCTGGATGTTCCAGTCCCAAACGCCAGCGTTAATACCCTGTGTCAGTAATAGGAGGCGTTCCCTGATGTCTTCTTCGGACGAATGGTATGGCATGTCTGTAGCAGAGCTACTCGGATGGGTAATGCCATGCAAGGTTCGATTATTGAGCCGCTTTAGCAACTTTTAGCAAATCGAGCAAGGTAAGTTTTAGACTAAGTAGGTCGTTTTGACTATCAACATACTCCTCTGTTAAACCAAAGCTTCCTCTGTGGG